>DAOPYU010000110.1:0-11474 GCA_035353095.1 Candidatus Sumerlaeota bacterium
CCGCCCTTTCCAGATCCGGAGCGCCGGCCGGGCGGGTTTGAAACCCGCCCCTACGGATTCTTTCCTCAGATCGGGAACCCCTTCTCGGGGGAGCGACAGGTGGCTAATGGCATACAACTTCAGAGGACAGATCGGGTTGAATCTCTCGGCTTGTCACTTCGGCCCATTCCTGGAAGAAAACAGGCAAACCGAAAACGCCCGGAACCCTGCGAAGCACTTGACCTTTGTCCCGACCGAGGCAATGAACCTGGGTTCTGTTACGCGGTATCAGAACTTTGGAATTTTCCTGGAGATGCCCCGGTATCTCCTTTTCCTGTTGCATTATTTCAATAATCCGCGATAAAATAAATACCTAAATGGCCTCAAGGTCTCTTGCGGAAGAGACCGGGCCGTGGGGAAACGGGAAGTCGGAACGTCCACGCGAGAGAAAGGAGGGCCGCACGAGTCGCAGACCGGTCAACCGGACGGAGGGAATCCTTCCGAAATCAAAACGCGGCGACGGGGACGGACACGAGTCCCGCAAGAGCAGAGAAGCATCCGCATTCCTTTTTTTGCTTTCTTTCATTTCTCTGCTTGACAGAAAACTTTTCCCATGCGAGGAAAAGAAGTGGCTTTGGACTCCTTCTTGTCAGTCTAACGCACTCCATCATTCTATCTTACTTAAGGAGAAGCACCAGATGAAAAAGCACCTTGGCTTTACCCTCATCGAGCTTCTGATCGTGGTGGCCATCATCGCGATCCTGGCGGCGATCGCCGTCCCCAACTTCCTGGAAGCGCAGATGCGCGCCAAGGTTTCGAGCGTCGCGTCGGACTTGCGGTCTCTGTCCACCGGCATCGAATCCTTCCAGGTCGAGAACAACATCTACCCCCGCGCTGCCCAGACCGTCACCAACTCGATCAACGCCGGGGCGTCGCTCAGACCGAATGCCACCGCAACCATCAAGGACCGGTGTACCTTCGCCTCGGTGACGAGCACGGATGCCCAGATCGGGACGTCCACGCCTCCCCGCAAGCTCACGCTGACGACCCCGGTGGCCTATCTGGCCCAGATTCCCTCGGACGTCTTTGCGGAAACCTCCGGGGTGGCCTATGGCTACGCGAATGCCGCCGACATGGGGTGGATCTGCTGGTCGGCCGGTCCGACCGGGACCGAAGGTCAGAGCATGATCGACTTGAAACTGAAACCGGGCTCCTACGGCGGCAAGGGGACGGCGTTGACCGTGGACCAGTGGAAAAACTGCACCATTTACTCGCCCGGCAAGGCCAACCCGCTGGATACCCTCAAGCATATGACCTATGACGGCACCAACGGCACGTCCTCCGCGGGCGACATCTGGAAACTGAACTAATCTGCGTTTCCCCCGTTCGCGAGAACGGCGGGAGGCAGAGGTTCACCTGTGTGTTTCGGCCGCGCTCTGTTCGCAGAGCGCGGCCGTTTTGCGTCAGGAAGGGGTTAAAAGCGGGATTCGGGGTTGACTTGCGGGCATTCCCGAGTAAGCTGGAACAAGCGCCGCTGTGCGCAGGACTCGGAACCCGTCGAAGAATCGAACGGGAGGAAAGCGGGAAAGGATTGCAACGGATGAACAGAGGGTGGTGGGGTGCTGTGCTGGCCGGAGGACTTCTGGCCATTTCATCCTGGACTCCGGCGGCGCAACCGGCCGCGCCGAAGGCGGAGACGGGAAAGACCGCGAAGGTTGCGGAAGACGGGAAGATGAAAGTGGCCGTCTCCAAGGTCGCTCCGGATGCCGGGAAGAAAGGGGAAAGCGCCGCGCTGAAGCCTGTGGCGGATGACAAGGCCACCTCGGCCTCGCAACCCACGCCGGTGGCGTTGCCGCCTGTATGGGGACGCGACTGGAAGGCGGCCCGCGCGCAGTCGGAAAGTGAGAAGCGTCCGATGCTGGCGGTGTTCGGCATTTCGGCATTCGAGACGGGACAGAACCTCATCACGGGCGTTCTGGCCCAACCCGAGGTGATCGAAACACTGAAGAACGACTATGTGCTGGTTTATCTGGATGCCCCGGATGTTCCGGCCCTGATGCGCGAATTCCACGTCACGTCGTTTCCGGTGGCGATTCTGACACATGCCGACGGGACCGAACTGGGGCGTTTCATGGGGGTACGGTCGGCCAGGCCGGCGGATTTCCTCGAGCGGGTGGCCAACGCGCGTAAAACGGGGGAGGAGTTGCGGGTGCTCAACGCCGCCATCGAGGCGGCGCCCGGCGACATGACGCTGCTGAAACAGAAGGGCGCATTGCTGATGGCCCAGGGGGACATGAGCAACGCGATCGCCGCGTACCGCCAGGCGTTTCTGGCCGATTCGCAGAACGTGCAGGATATCCCGGAAAGCGTCCTGACGGTCTTGAAGGCGGAACAGAAGGTCCGGAACCTGAAGGACCGAATCCATCAGGAACCGAAGAACGCGGCGCTCTACCGGGAACTGGGAACGTACATGGTGGAGTATGAGCGCCCGGAGGAGGCCTACGCGGCCTTCGAGCAGGCTTTGCGTCTCGACCCCACGGTCAAGGAGGGCATCCCGGATGTCTATTCCCGCGAGATCGAGACCAAACTGGAGTGGGAAAAACAGATGAAGGAAGTCGAGGAGCAGTTGGCAAAGGTGCCCGAGGATGTGACGCTGTTGCGTCGGCGGGGCGATCTGCTGGCGGGCAACGGGCTTTCACGCGAGGTGGAGCAAATGGCGCGGGCCCTCGCCGACTACCGCAAGGTGATGCAGTTGGCGCCCGACAAGGGGGCGGACTTGGCTGCCGATGTGGCCTTCCTTGAGATCGTGACGAAACAGGATCGCCCGCCGCAGGCCATGGTGGACGATCTGGTGGCGTTCGAGAAGGCGTACCCCAAGAGCCGCCGGGTCGAGATGGCGCTCTACATCCGCGCGCTGGCGTTGTTTCAGGCGGAGTCGGTTCAGGAGGGGGAGCAGGTTCTGCGCGAGTACCAGAAGCGGTACCCCACCGGGGCGATGGCGCAGGAGGTCAAGGCAATGCTTGAGGATTTGACGCCCGCATCCAAAGAGAAAAAGTCGGCCGGGGAAAAGCCGCAGGGGAAGAAGGCGGACGCGAAAAAACCGACCGGCGCAGCGAAACCGGAAGCGGGCAAGAAGCCGTAATCGGGGGAGAGCCGGAATCCCGGGCCTGTTTTCTGGCGATCTGATTTCTGATGAGTTAGCGTTATTTTCCCCCACTTTTTCTCACAAGAAAAAAATTCGAGGGGCGGAAATCTTCCCGGGAATTGCGTCAAGTCCTGAAAATCCAGAGATGCAGGGTTCTCGAAAGAGGGCGGGGCGGGGAAAAGTCCGGGGAAAAGCGGGAAAAAGCGACCAAGTTTGTCGCTTATTTGCGACAAGAGGAAAATCCGGAATTTCCAAGGCTTTTCTAACTTCCCTGAAATCAGTTTTGGACAGGGCTTATCTTTTTTGCGGATTTTCCTTGCATCTCGGGGGACAGAATGGTTCAATCAGTCGGCAAACGGATCTCCCGGTAAGTTTTAGAGGATGGGTCCGTGCCTGAGTTGAAATCTTGTGTTTTGCATCTGGAGCGCCTTGGGGGCGCCCGGGCACAAGACCTAAATTGATACGAGCCCGACACGATTCGGGTACAGAAGGAGAGCAACAACATGTTCAAACAGTCGCTTCAAATCCTCTTGGTGGTCGCGCTGAGCCTCTCGATGTTGGGTTGTAAGAGCTGTCGGAAGAACACCAATGTGAAGAACGAAGGTCCGGCGGTCACGGTGCCAGGGGAGACGGGTGATGGGCAGGGTGGGCCGCGTCCGGGTAGTGAGAACAAAGTGCGTATTCCCGAGTCCGATGTCAAGACCGTCTATTTCGACTACGACCGTTCCGAGATCAAGGGCGACCAGAAGACCGATCTGGAGAAGAGCGCTGAGTTTCTGAAGAGTGACAAGGCCAAGGGCCGTACGGTTCTGATCGAGGGTCACTGCGACGAGCGCGGCACGCTGGAGTACAACATGGCGCTGGGTCAGCGTCGTGCCGACTCGGTCAAGGCGTTCCTGGTCAGCCGTGGCGTGGATGGCAACAAGCTCACGACGCTGTCGCGCGGCAAAGAGGCTCCGGCCGTTCAGGGCACGGGCGAGGAAGTGTGGAAGAAGAACCGTCGCTGCGAGTTCTACTACACGAACTAGTTGCGGGCGGCTTGCAGGCCGCTTTGAAGAAGAGGGGTTTCAATCCTCTTCGGGTACGAGTGTCACCGGACCAGGCGCACGCCAAGCGTGCGTCTGGTTTCGCGTCTGAGGGGAAATCGAAAGCGGGAAAAGACGGCCCATGTGAAGCGCGCACGGCGCGCCCCGGCCGGGATCAACAGGAAACGTGAGGTAGATGCGACATGGTACAGATTGGGGTGCAGAAAGTCTCCAACAACATGAAACTCGAGCACAAAGGCGACGTGTGGACGATCGTCGAGTTTCACCACAACAAGCCGGGCAAGGGCGGCGCCTTTGTGCGCATCCGGATGAAAAGCCTGACGACGGGCCGCGTGATCGAGGAGAACTTTCAGGCCTCGCAGCGCATCGAGCAGACCGAAGTGCAGTACCGCAGCATGAACTACCTCTACCAGGACGGCTCGTCGTTCGTCTTCATGGACAACGACACCTATGAGCAGGTCCACATTGACCCGAAAATGGTGGGGGACAGCGCGCGTTTCCTGATGGAAAACATGGCCATCATGATTGTCATCTGGAAGGATGAGGTGATCGGCGTGGAACTGCCCGCCAAGGTGGATCTGAAGGTGGTCGAGACCATGCGGGCCGAACGCGGCAACACGGCCACCAACGTGACAAAGGACGCGACGCTCGAGACGGGCTATGTGGCCCAGGTGCCGCTCTTCATCAACACGGGCGACGTGGTGCGCATTGACACGCGCGACGGCGCCTACGAGTCTCGCGTGAACAATTGATTCCCGCTTCCCCGTTTTCCCGTTCCTCCTCCCGCCGCGCGGCGGGAGCCTCCGGACCGGAGAAGGGCTTTTCGGGGCGTCTCAGGCGGCCTCAGGGGCGAATTGGAACGCGATGCGAGAAAAGGGCCACAAGAGAAGTTCAAGGCCTTCCAGGCGCTGTAGCGGCGTTCGGGAAGGCCTCTTGATTTTTGCCTGAGAGGCAGGGAGAATGGGCGGGTCGGAATGGAACGGAGGGGGAGCGTTCCGGGTGTCCCCTGTCCTCGATCTCCATTTTTTTCCTGTCTTGCCCATCCGGTCCCCGGACCGACGAGGGAGAGGGAAACCGGCAGGACAGGGCCAGATTCCGGAACCGTAAGGGGTGAAGAGCGCAATGGGTGAATCGGTGGAGGCGAAGTCGCTGTCGGGTCTTTTCAGTCAGGTCTTGGGCGCCAGCGGGTGGCGGCGAGAGGACGGTGCGTCTCTCTGCGCTCCCTTTCGGCCGGCAGAGCGTCCCCAGCGTCTGACCATCCAGCGGATGGGATGCGCCGAAGGTCTGTGCGCGGGCCCCGTGTCCTTCCATGTTCGGGGGGATGTCGGACTGGTCGTTGCGGATTTCTCCGCAGGAGTGAGTCCGGAGGCCGCCGAGCGTCCGGAGACCCTGTTCAACCGTTATCTGGACCTGAGCGGGATCGAGCGGTTGGCGCTCTGGACCGTGGCGCGGCACGCGGGAGGGCAGTGGCTGGTGTGCCTGACGGAGGGCGGAGCGCGTTTGCTGAGCGTGGAGCACGAGGGCGTGTTTGGTGTCTGTCCCCCCGACGCGTCCGAAGAGGGGGTGCGCGGGTGTCTGGAGGCGCTGGACCGCGAGAGTGTGGGTGTGGTGCTGGACCTCAATGGCCTGGGGCGGGAACTGGCGTCCTGGCTCGATCTGACGAGCGCCCGGCTGGGGCGGGCATTGAACTGGGGACGGACGGATGGCGACCGCCTGGCGCGCCATCTGTTGTTCGGATTGAAATGCGTGCTGGCGCAGGCGGAACGTGAGCCGGGGCCTGGCGCGCTGGCGCAGTTGGGGCTGGAGGGGCGGATCGAAGGCGATCAGCTGACCGGCGTCTGGACGGAGCCGCGGGCCGCGGCCCTGGTCGAGTTACTGCTGGACGCGTCGAGTGCGTTTGCGCCCGTGGGAACCGGCGCCTTCGCGGCGCTCGAACGCCGGGCCATGAGCCGCCAGCTGGAGTCGGTTTCCGAAGCGGCGCTGGCGCCGTGCCTGGAGGTGTTGCGGCTGTGCGCGGCGAAACTGCGTCCGCACGTGTTTCTGCGGGCCCTGGGGTTGTTTGCGGAGGAACATGCGGCGTGGCGCCTGGCGTTGCTCGAACCGCTCGAGATCGAGTCCGCCATTGGTTCACCGGATCTGCTGGTGCCCGAACCCTTGTGCCTCGAGGTCGAGTCGTGTGGCGCCGGTCGGGTGGTCGAAGCGGTCGAGAAACTGGCGTTTCACGCGTGGGATTACATGAGCGGAGTGGGCGGGTCGGGAGAATTACAGATGGATCTTTTCGACTGGCAGGAAGGCGAGACGGAACAGGATTTGTGCGGGGGGCCGTTTAATTGGGTCTGCCGCCGGGCGTTGCGGGTACGGGTGTCGCGCAACCAGAGGGAAGGCCTGGCGCTCGTGGTGGCGTTTCAACTGGCGGACCTGTGGCCGCGTGAGATCTTCCGTTCCTGCCGCAATGCCGTGCCGGTGGAAACCTTGCCGATGCTGTTTGAAACGGGGGGAATGGGGAGCGGGAGTGGGAATGGATAATGGATAATGGATAATTGATAATGGACAATGGATAATTGGGAATGGGGTGATTTTCCCTGTCATGAAGACCGGATCTCCCGTCTCCTTCGATTGCCCGTTCTCTCTCTTCTTTTCTTCCCTCCTCAAGTTGCCTGCGATTCATTCCCTTCCGCACGGGCCATTCTTAATTGCCTGTTTCCCCCCGCTTTCCCATTCTCCATTATCAATTATCTGTCTCCCTCCACACTCCCATTCTCCATTCTCAACGGTCCATTCTCAATTGCCTGTTTCCCCCCGCTTTCCCATTCTCAATTCTCAATTGTCCATTATCAATTATCTGTCTCCCTCCACACTCCCATTATCCATTCTCAATTGTCTGTTTCCCCCTGCTTTCCCATTCTCCATTCTCAATTGCCTGTTTCCCCCCGCTTTCCCATTCTCCATTCTCAATTGTCCATTATCCATTATCCATTGCTCTTGAAACAGTCCTGCAGGTGGTCGTCCACGAGGCCGCAGGCCTGCAGGTAGGAGTAGAGGATCGTGGGGCCGACGAAGCGGAATCCGCGTTTCTGAAGATCCTTCGAGAGACGTTGCGATTCGGCGCTGACGCAGGGAAGATCCTGCACGCGTTGAAAGCGAGGCGAGGCGCACAGAACGCGGTTTTCCGTGAAGCGCCAGAGATACGTATCGAAGCTGCCGAACTCTTCACACACGTTGAGGAAGCATTGCGCGTTGCGGATCGAGGCCTCGACCTTGCTGCGGTTGCGGATGATGCCGGAGTCCAGCAACAGGCGCTTGCGATCCGTGTCGTCGAACCGTGCGATTCGCTCGATATCCCAATGAAAATAGGCCTTTTCGTATTCTTCACGGCGCTTGAGAATGGTGAGCCAGCTCAGTCCGGCCTGCGCGCCTTCGAGGATGAGCATCTCGAAAAGACGTCGGTCATCGTGTTGCGGGACCCCCCATTCGGTGTCGTGATAGCGGATGTAGAGCGGATGCGAGAGGCACCAGGGACAGCGTGTTTGCGCAGTCGGGACAGGGGTTTCCGGGATCATGAAAAAGGGACTCCTTTCGTTTTCGAGAAAAAAAACGCACAAATCAAAACGACGATCCGTTTTAGTCTTGACAAATGAGGATACACTCCGCGAAGAATAACAACAGAGTGTGGCGCGTAGCTGCACACGTTCGGGTTCTTCTACCAGATTGTCCTCAGAGGTTCCATTGGGAAGTGTCACGAGATCTCCGCTCGAGGGACGGAGTGATGCGAAAGCAGCTGGTAGAGACGATCTAAACCTTGGGTTTTTTGCGAGTATTCCATCTTACACGTCCAAGCAGAAAGGGGTGACCGACAATGGTGGCCAAGAAAGTGGAGAAGAAAGTCGCAGCAAAACCTGCAGCAAAGAAAGTGGCAGCGAAACCCGCCGTCAAGCCCGCGGCGAAGCCTGCCGCCAAGCCCGCCAAGAAGGCGGTGAAGAAGGTTGTGAAGAAGACGGTGGTCAAGAAGGCGGCTGCGAAGAAACCCGCGGTCAAGAAAGTGGCGAAGAAGGTCGTGAAGAAGGTCGCGAAGAAAGCCGCCGTCAAGAAGGCCGCCGCCAAGCCCGCCGCCAAGCCCGCCAAGAAGGTGGCAAAGAAAGCCGCTGCGAAGAAGACGGTCAAGAAAGTGGCCGAGAAAAAAGCCGCTGAAAAGCCCGCTGAGAAACCCGCTGGTGAGTGACTTGTTGTAGTAGAATCGCCCGAACAGGAGCAGATCGAAAGTAATCTGTCCCGCCATTCAGTCTGCCTCGCAACACCCAAGGTTTCCTAATCTGATTCCAACTTGCGCCCGCTTCGCGGGCGCATTTTTTTTGGTGCGCCCTTTTTCGATCCGGCTCTGAAAAATCCCGGATACGCAGTACCCGTCTGCCGGAGAGCCGACGGTTGAGGCGGAAAAAGTCTCGGCCCCGTGTCGGTGAAATTCCCGGAAAATCGGGTGAATTTTAATGTTGACAAATACAATTGATTTGGTGATATTATGCGGCGTGAGGCTGGCCGGTTTCATGGGAAGATCCAGGGGGGAATTGAAAAGCCGGCCGACGGGAAAGGAGAGGAAGCGGTCGAAGGGAGTGAAACCGGGGGGCGCAATGGCGGGGCTACATTGATTCAGGGAGGTAGGTGTCATGTTGGAAGCGGTGTCATACAGTCCGGAGATTCAGGAAATCATTTTTCCCGAAGTGGTGTTGTCCGATCGGGGGATTGCGAGGCACCGGCGGGTGTATCGCAACGTGGTGCAGGCGACGTTCAACACGCCGCTGGTGGAGTTGAATCGCTTGCCCCCGAAGGGGTGTGCGCGCGTTCTGGCGAAACTGGAGTACTTCAATCCCCTGGGGTCGTCGAAGGACCGGATCGGGCGGGCGATGGTGGAGCAGGCCGAGTTGGACGGGCTTCTGACGCCGCAGACGCACATCATCGAGCCGACCAGTGGGAATACCGGTATTGCGCTGGCTTTCATTGCGGCTTCACGGGGATACAAGCTGACGTTGACCATGCCGGAATCCATGAGTGTCGAGCGCCGCCTGCTGCTTCGCCGTCTGGGGGCGAACCTGGTGTTGACGCCCGCCGGTCAGGGGGTTCGGGGGGCGATTGAGAAGGCGCAGGAACTGGCGGAGCGCGATGCGAATGCGTGGTGTCCGCGGCAGTTTGAGAACCCGGCCAATCCGGCCGTGCATGAGCAGACGACCGGCCCGGAAATCTGGGAGGACACGCGCGGGCGCGCGGACATTCTGGTGGCGGGGGTGGGGACGGGTGGGACCCTCACGGGGTGCGCGCGGTATTTCAAGGCGCGCAAGTCGAGTTTCAGGGCCTACGCGGTCGAGCCGGCCGAATCGCCGGTCCTGGGGGGTGGGGCGCCGGCCGCGCACCTGATCCAGGGAATTGGTCCGGGGTTTGTGCCGAAGAATCTCGATCTATCGGTGGTGGACGGCGTGGAGGCCGTTGCGGGGGAGGAAGCGATTCACTGGGCGCGCCGCGCGGCCCTGGAGGAGGGGCTGCTGGTGGGGATCAGTTCGGGCGCCGCTCTGGCGGCCGCGGTGCGGGTGGCTTCCCGACCGGAAAACCGGGGAAAATTGATTGTGACTGTTCTGGCCAGCTGCGGCGAACGGTATCTTTCGACGCCGTTGTTCGAGGACCTGAAACAATAATACCTCCGGGAAGAAACGCCGAAAGGAGGAGGTCAATTGTCCAGGTTCGGCTGGGTCGGGATCTGGGGCATTGCGGGGAGGCCCGGGGCGCCGGGGGCAGCGGGCGGTTTGGGCTGGGACGCTTGCGGGGTGGGTTGCGGGTCGCAGATGGAACAATAGATCGCCGAGCCGTCGGGGCTGATGGTCCATTCGCCCCCCAGGGGACAGCCGGGCACCTGGACGCCGGAAGTTTTCATGGCCTCGAGGGTGACGGGTTTTCCGGGGTTGCCCATGACCCAGATGGCCACCTGGCCGCGCAGGACGTTGCGGTTGACCTGACAGGCGGCGGTCTTGGCCCGGTCGGTGGATTCCTTGGGGCGCAGGGCGCCGTTCTTGTCCACCAACTGGTTGTAGGTCAGGAGGGCAATGATGACGAGGACAACCAGCAGAGCGATGAGGGTGAACCCCCGCACGGGGGAGTGGGAAAATCGAAGGGACGGCATGGGACGCCTCCTGAGGTGCGAAATCGAGGCTGAAAACGACCGTCTCCAGTCCCTCGGGCTGTCAGGCGGAAGTTTCACCAGGAAAGGTCAGTATAACCGTATCCGGTCTTTCCATCAATGGGATTGTTCCCGTTTGGGATCGGTCGGACGGAAAATCTTATCCCAATCTCACGGGGGGCTCATTTCCCGCTAACAATGCATCGTTAGGGTGGGCGCGCCAGATGAGGAAGCGAGATCAAGAGGTGCGGCAATCTCGCGTAAAGACGGACGATTTCCCGTAAAAAGCTTGCAAACAAACCATACAATTGGTAAATCACCCGAGCGGGTTCATGGAATGATTCAGACTCATTATTTTGTTTTAAGCATCTCTCCTTCCCAGTGGCACCGAAATTGCTCGAACGAGAATAGCGGGAAAGTGGAGCCGGTTCCCTGTGGGCAGGGGGGCAGTTTCTTCCGAACCCACGGGTAAATGCCCAATAAAAAAGAGGCGTGTAGAGTTGTTGGAGGATGGATTTTGAGCCGAGGAGCGGAGCTCCGGTTCTGTCGGCTGAGGAGAAGAGGGACATTCCGGTGAGCAAGGCGACGTTTCGGTTGGATTTCAGAGGAGGGGCGTCGCCCTTCAACCGGGGGACATATCGAGTCTGAAAATCTGGAGAGTCGAGGTGATGAAGATGCTCTACAAGAAACTGCGTTGGGGACAGGTGACCCTGGGAGGGCTTCTGGGAGGAATTCTGTTGGTGGCCGGGACGCTGGGTGTGGGGGGGGCGGATGCCGAGTCCACGCCCGGAAAAGCCCCCAAGGCGCCGGTGGCGAAAGAGGCGGCTCCCCCGAAAGAGGTCAAGGACCGGATTGAACTTCAGGTCAAGTTTGACAAAGCGGAATACCGTCCGGGCGAAATGGTGGTGTGCCAGGTGGAACTGGTCAATCGCTATAATGCTCCCATGCTGGTGGCGCAACCGGTGAGTGTGAAGCAGGTGCGTCACTCGAACCTGCATTTTCGTCTGA
Organism: Candidatus Sumerlaeota bacterium; assembly: GCA_035353095.1. Taxonomy (GTDB): domain Bacteria; phylum Sumerlaeota; class Sumerlaeia; order UBA8349; family UBA8349; genus DAOPYU01. Next base: position 11,339 of record DAOPYU010000110.1, read on the forward strand.
TGCGCAAGGGGGACGAGCAGATCTACCGCCGGGTGCCAGTGGTGATTCACGAGCCGGCCCTGGTCGCCGACGTGCTGGCGCCGCGGTTTGAGTCGTTGCAGCCGGGCGCGGGCCTGCTCGAAAAGTTTGCCTTTGT
>DAOPYU010000111.1:0-11432 GCA_035353095.1 Candidatus Sumerlaeota bacterium
CACGGCCAAAGAACTCGGCGTCCGGGTCGCCACGCGCAAATACCGCGATCCCGACACAGCCATGCGCGAACTGGACCGGTTTCTGGAAAGCGGCAACATCGCCGGATTACAGGTCGGCGTTTACTGGCTGCCGTTCCTACCCGAAGCGCTCCGGTTCCATTTCAACGCCCACAACCTCATTGTGGTGGGAAAACAGGAGGGCGACTATCTGGTGAGCGACCCCCTGTTCGACCGAGTGGTCGCCTGTCCCGCCCGCGCTCTGCGCAAGGCTCGCTTCGCCCAGGGCGCCCTGGCCCCGAAGGGCCGGATGTATTCCATCGAACAAGTCCCCCCCCATCCCGATCTCCCGCGCGCCATCCGACGGGGTATCCGCTGGACCTGTTTCTCAATGCTCTACGCTCCCACCCCCTGGCTGGGCATCAGCGGCATCCGGACCTTAGCGCGTTACCTGCGCAAGTGGCCCCGGAAACTCGAACCTCCCTGGCCAGCGCTCCACCTGGGTCAGGTCATCCGGATGCAGGAAGAAATCGGGACCGGCGGCGCCGGATTCCGCTACCTCTACGCGGCGTTTCTGCAGGAAGCGGCGGAAATCCTCGACCAGCCGGTTCTGAACGATTTCTCGCGAGACATGACCCGGATCGGCGACCTCTGGACCCGATTCGCCGTCGAGGGCGCCCGGTTCTGCAAGGGACGCGCCACCGAAAACGTCTCCTTCGATGAATTGGCTCAACAACTCGACCGATGCGCCGAGGAAGAAAAAACCTTTTTCCGAAACTTGCGCCGTGCGCTCTGAACGTGCATAGTGACGTGCCGTGCGCCGTCTTTGCCTCCCGGCAGCAGGGAAAAATAACCCGGAAACTCGTTTTACGTGACGGAAAGACTCAGACCGTGAACGCCATTCAGACCGATCGCCTGGTCAAACGCTACCGCGGCGCAGTGTCCCCCGCACTGGACGGCGTGTCCCTGAACGTGCCTGAGGGGGAACGCTTTGGGCTGCTCGGCCCGAATGGCGCGGGCAAAACGACCCTGATTTCGATCCTATCGGGCGCTTTGCGCCCCTCGGGAGGAACGGCCTCCCTGTTCGGCTTCGACCTTCAGACACAATTCCGGGAAATCCGGCAATTCCTCGGTCTGGTTCCCCAGGAACTCGCCCTGTACGACCCCCTGACGGCGCGCGAAAACCTGCTCTTTTTCGGCCGGATTTACGGCCTCTCGAAAAAACGCCTCGTTCAGCGGATCGAAGAGTGCCTGGCTCTGGCCGGACTCGAAGCAAACGCCGAACGCCCCGTGAAAACCTTCTCGGGCGGCATGAAACGACGCCTGAACCTCGCCATCGGACTGCTCCACGAACCGCGTCTCCTGATCCTCGACGAACCCACCGTCGGTATTGACGCCCAGTCGCGCAACGCCATTCTGGAAAGCCTCGAACAAATCAACCAGAGCGGGACCACCCTTCTCTATACCACCCATTATATGGAGGAAGCGCAGCGGTTGTGTACGCGCCTGGCGATTCTGGATCAAGGCAAAATCCTCGCGGAAGGACCGACGCAGGAGGTTCTGTTCCGCAATGGCAGTGAAACACGGCTCGAAGACCTCTTCCTGGAATTAACAGGGAAAGATCTCAAGGACTGATAGAAAAAACTTTACGGAAGATACCCGAGAAAAGCATGAACCGGCTTCTTGCCACCTTGCATAAAGATTTCCTCCTCCTGCATCGCGACCGCGCGGCGCTCGCCCTGCTTTTCCTCATGCCGCTGGCGCTCGTCATTGTCATCTCGCTCGTTCAGGACAGTACCCTGCGCCTGCTGGAAGGCGCCGCCACCGAAATCCTGATCGTGAACCACGACAGTCCGGAATTGGGCCGGATCCTGACCGGCGCCTTGACGACCACCGGACTCTTCAAGGTCTCCGAGGCCCCTCAAACCCTCTCGGATGAGGAAGCCCGAACCCTGATCGCCCAAGGGCATCCCAAAGTCTGCCTCATCCTGCCGCAAGGCGCCACCCGAGCCCTGATCGAGAAAGCGTTCAAACGCTACCTCGCGCACTCCAATATCCAGTACACGCTCTCGTCTTCTTCCGGTTCCGACTCGAATGATCCCAATTCTCCGAATCTGAATCTGCCGGAGCTCTGTTTTTACTCGAAAATGCTCCCCCCCCTCCGCCGCGGTATTCAGGGAACCCTGGCGCAGATTCTGAACGAAATGGAAACCCAGATTCTCCTGAACGTCTTGACGCGTACGAGTGGACTCCAGAAATCGGGACAGGAGATCGCTCTTTCGTTCGACCTGTTTCTGAAAGCCCTGGATGCCTCCAGTACGTCCTCCCGGGTTCTGTTGAATCCGGGGACCTCCCAACAGGGACCGTCTCCGTCCTTCCGGGTGAATTACACCCCGGGTAACGGCCCCTCCCGGCACCCGAATGCCAGTCAGCAGAACATTCCGGCCTGGAGCGTGTTTGCGATGTTCTTTGTCGTCGTTCCGCTGTCGGCCAGTCTTATCCGCGAACGGCAAATCGGGACCTTCAACCGACTGCGGACCCTGCCCGGTTCATTTCTGCCGATTCTGCTTGGGAAACTGCTCGCCTACCTGGGACTCTGCCTGTTGCAGTTCGGCCTCATCCTCCTGGCCGGTCTCTATCTGTTGCCCGCCCTGGGTGTTGCACCGGCCGACTTCGTTTTCCGCCCCTTCGCGCTTCTGGCAGCCACCTTGAGCGTTGCCCTGGCCGCCACCAGCCTCGGCCTCCTGATCGGCAGCTCCGCCTCGACCCACGAACAGGCGTCGGTGTTCGGCGCCGTTTCGGTCGTCATCGCCTCCGCGCTGGGCGGCGTCATGGTCCCGGTCTTCGCCATGCCCGAGGGGCTGGCCCGACTCAGTGTCATTTCTCCCCTGAACTGGGCACTGAAAGCCCTGTTTCACGCCTTGACAGCCGACCCGAATGGCTCCTCATCTCTTTTGATTCCAGTGGGAGAGCTGCTGCTGTTTGCCGTCGTCTGTATCGTAACCGCCTGGGGTCTGCGTTCCAGACTGCGCACCTGACTCCGGCATTCCGGCATTTTTCCCGCGACACAAATGGAAATGCACGGCCCGAAAGACCGTGCATTTCCAAAGTTTCCTATCCCCAAGACCCGCATTCCTCAACAGACAATGAACAATTCACTGGGCAGAAACTCGATCAGTTCCGGCGCCAGTTTCCGATGCTGCGAGAGGTAATACTGCGTGGCGAGCACCGGCGTAGGCAGACTGTTGCGACTCGCGCTCACAAAACGCAAATCCACCGGCATCGCTCCCATCCCCCCCGGCATTTCCATCCGGGCCGACTCGCTATCCAGATACGACTGGATCTCATCGAGCACCTCGGCCACTCTCTTTGTGCGGGAACTTTTGTCCTTCATTGGAGCCTCCTTCAGGAATCCGGGTGATTCGAAAATCACCCCATCCCTACCTCTCTTATACCTCAGTATCGGCAGAAACTCAAGGAATCTTAACACTTTGCCCGAAATTACTTCCGACTCGCCCTCGAAAACGCTGGCCTCAAACCCCTTCCCGACATAGAATAGGTTGTCTATATTTTCTCCGGTGACGAAAGATTCCGCCCTCATGGACCTCCTGCCTCCCCTCCGAAACCTCCGCCGAAAACCCCGGTTCGACGTCCTGACCCTCTTCGTCACCAATCGCTGCAACGCACGATGCGCCACCTGCTTCTACTGGCGGGAACTCAACGCCCCCATTGACAACCTCACCCTCGAAGAATACCGAACCATCGCCACCTCGATGCCTCCGTTTGAAAAACTCCTCCTCTCGGGCGGCGAACCCACGCTGGAACCGAACCTGCCCGACCTCGTGGACCTCTTCCTGACGCGTCCCGAGCAGGCGCTGGTCCTTCCCACCAACGGGCTCCAGACGGCGCTCGTCCTGGAAAGAACTCGAGAAATCCTCCGGCGTCGCCCTCAGAACCGCCTGGTGGTGGGGGTCTCACTCGACGGACTCGAAACCACCCACGATCAGATCCGGGGCGTGCCGGGAGCCTATCGCAAAGCGCTCGGAACCCTCCATGAATTGGCGCGCCTGCGAGAGGAATACCCCCTTCTGCAGGTCACCACCCTCACGACCGTGATGGAACAGAACGAAAACGAGATTCTCGCGCTTCTGGAAACCCTGCATACACTTGGACAAGCCGACTACTACACCGTCGAACCCCTGCGCAATGTCCATCCGTCGGCGGAGCTGAACCCGCCCCATCTCGAAGCGCTCCATCGGATACAGGACCGCTGCAATGTCCTCAGCTTCGAGACGCTGCAGAAACGCCACGCGCACGACGCCCCCCTCATGCTCTCGCACATCCGCGCCCTCCAGCGCGAACAGCGCCACGTCCTGCAGGGGAAGCGACTTCGTTTTCCCTGCCTGGCCGGCAGCGTGGTCGGAGTTCTCGAACCGAACGGCGACGTCCGGCTCTGCGAACTCCTCGATCCCATTGGCAATATTCGGGATTTCGATTGCGATTTCAATCGGATCTGGAATTGCGCAAAGGCTCAGGAACAACGCCGGTACATCGCGTCGCTCGACTGTTCCTGTACCCACTGTGTGAACCTGGGGCAAAGCCTCCCCTTCTCCCTCTTTCCGGAACTGCTCCGCGCATGGGATCAGTCTCGAATTGAAAAAACAGGAAAGATCTCTTGATCCCCAATACCGCTGTTGCGCGCCCGTGCCACAGCTTTCCTCACAGGCAGGCGAGACGCACGCCCTCCATGAACCTTGTATGAAAACCGCAGTTGAACATCCCCGCCACGGCTTTCCTTTCAGGCGGGCGGGACGCCCGCCCTCCCAGAAATGCCCATTTTCAGGGGGAGAAAGCGGTTCCCGGGAGCGCCAATCTCCTGATTGGCGCAGTAAGATAGAGCCTCACCCGGAAGGAGAGAGATTCAGAACCGCTCTTGTTAAATAAACAGAGAAACTAATTTCTGCTATCAACTGATGTCCCCAGTTTGATTCTCACGTACTGGGGAAATGGACTGAAAAGGTTCCGAACAACCAATTCCCAACACCTTTAGGGGCGGGTTTCAAACCCGCCCCTAAAGCGCCTTGTCTCTTACCTGGTTGATTGACGCGAATCCCTCGTCCTCACCTGTCTCTCACCCTTCCGAAAAAGCCCGTTTGACCTCTTCGGCGATAATCCGCAACCCTTCGGCCACCACTTGCTTGTCCTGCGAATAGGTCACCCGGATACACTCCTGTTTGTGCCGCCACTCTTCAGTCAATCCCGGGAAAAAGTAATGCCCTCCGACCACCAGCACCTTGCGCCGCTTGAGCCGTTCGTAGAGTTCCCGCGAGGAGATCGGCAGGCCGGGGAACCAGAACCAGAGAAAAATCGCCCCCTCCGGCTTGTGGACCCGATAATCCACCCCTTCGAACTCCCGCCGAACGACCTCGAGCGCCCAGCGCACCTTCTCCTGATAAAACGGCTTCACCACCTCGCGGCTCAACGCCATGATCTCACCACTGCGGACCAGTTCCGTCGTGAGCGCTGCCCCGAACGTGCCGGGCGCCAGCGCCAGAATGCCGTTCATTTCGCACACCGCCCGGATAATCTCCTCCGAGGCGATCACAATCCCCGTCCGAGCACTCGGCAGCCCCAGTTTCGAAAGACTCATACAGATAATGGTCCGTTCGTTCCAGACCGGCTGCGCCTCGGTGAAGATAATGTCCGGAAACGGCAGACCATAGGCGTTGTCCAGAATCAGCGGCACATCGTGGCGCCGCGCCAGCTCGCTCAGATGCGCCACCTCGTCGTCCGTCAACACATTGCCCGTCGGATTGGTCGGACGCGACACACAGATCGCCCCGACATCGCCGGGCACCTCTACGCCCTTGAAATCCAGATGGTACTTGAACGTGTGGGCGTCCAGCTGCTCGATCAGCGGCCGCCGGGCCCGAAAGAAATCCTCCGTCAGCCCCACATCCGCGTACCCGATATACTCGGGGGTCACCGGCAGGAGGATCTTGCGGTACGAGCCGTCCGCGCACTCGCCGGCAAACAGGTTGAACAGCGTAAAGAACGCGCTCTGGCTGCCATTGGTCAACGCGATGTTGGCCGACTTGACCGGCCATCCCAGTTCCCGGTTCAACAACGCCGCCAACGCCTCGATGAATCCCCGGTTTCCCTGGGGGGTGTCGTAGTTCCCGATCATCCGCTCGAACGCGCCCGTCGTCCCAAGGATTCGCTGCATTTCCTCACGAAACCTCTGCTGGACCTCGGGAATATAGGCCGGATTCCCGCCCCCCAGCATCCGCATCCCGGCATCTCCGGCCAGCGCCTCGCCCAGATCGGCCATCAACTCACTGATGCCCGAAGTCCGCGTCATGCGCTGTCCGAATTTTGAGAGTTTCACAGAACGTCCTCGCATTAACATATAAGGAATCGGGCGGGCGCAAACGCCCGCCCACCCGGCAAAACCCATTCATTGGGAAAAAAGAGGATTATAGTCCCCACAAACGCCCGTAACAATCGCCCCGGTTATTCCGCCCCATTCCAGCAGTAGGTACACAGGTTCTCCCGGGGAAGCCCGATCGCCTGTACCATATCCTCCAGCGTCAGATACTGGAGCGAGGAGAGACGCAGTTGCTTGCCAATCCACTCGACCATCGCGCACTGCTTTTCCGACCCGGTGCAGGCGTATTCTTCGAGGTTCTTGTCCTCCTTGCCCTCCAATGCCTTGATCGCCTTGCGCGAGGCCAGTTCCGACTCGGAACGCGAGCGCGAGAAATTCAGGAACTTGCACCCGAACACCAGCGGCGGACAAGCGGGCCGCATGTGGACTTCTTTCGCGCCATATTCAAAGAGTTGCTGAACGGTATCGCCCAACTGGGTACCCCGGACAATGGAATCCTCGCAGAAAAGCAGACGGCGTCCCTGGACCATTTCCTTGATCGGAATCAGTTTCATGCTGGCCACCAGTTCCCGCACCTTCTGGTCCTGCGGCATGAAACTCCGGGGCCATGTCGGGGTGTACTTGACAAAAGGACGCGCATACGGAAGCCGCGCTTCGTTGGCGTACCCGATGGCGTGGCCGGTCCCCGAGTCGGGAATCCCGGCCACCACGTCCGGCTTGACCGAGTCCTGACGGGCCAGGGCGGCGCCGGTACAATACCGCGCCATTTCGGTGTTGATCCCTTCGTAGGTCGAGGCCGGATATCCATAATAGATCCACAGGAAGGTACAGATCTGCATCCGCTCACGGGGAGGCTGTTTCTGTTCGATCCCGTCGGAAGTCATCTGGACGATTTCCCCGGGCCCCAGTTCGCGCAAGACCTCATAGCCCAGGTTGCCCAAGGCGCACGTTTCGAGCGTGGCGGCGTAAGCGCCCGCCTTCTGGCCCAGAATCAGGGGCGTACGGCCCAGTTTGTCGCGCGCCGCGTAAATCCCCTCGGACGTCAACAAAAGCATCGAGCAGGACCCCTCGATCAGTTCCTGGGCATTTCGAATCCCGTCCACAAACGTGGGTTCCTGATTGATCAGAGAGGCCACCAGTTCGGTCGGATTCACCTCTCCCATGTCCATCTGGGTGAAATGAGTCGTACGCGACTGGAACGCCTTCTTGACCAGGGTGTCCATGTTGTTGATTTTCCCGACGGTAATAATCGCATAAGGGCCCAGGTGGGAACCGATGATGAGCGGCTGGTCCTCGAAGTCGCTGATAACGCCAATCCCGCAGTTTCCGGACATTTTAGGAATATCGTTCGCGAACTTGGAACGGAACTGCGACGTGGTGATGTCGTGAATGAACCGACAGAAACCGTGTCCATTGCGTGTTACCAATCCTCCCCGTACCGTTCCCAGATGGGAATGATAATCCGTCCCGTAAAACAGATCCGAGACACAGTCGTTCTTCGAGGTCACCCCAAAATACCCACTCATTTCCGGCTCCTTTTGTCCTGTCCTGAGAAAAAAAGGCCGCTCCCGCGGCCGTTTCCGCAGCCCCCCCGCATGAGTCGAAGACTCAGGAGCAACGGTGCAGAGGCCGATTATAGCCGCTCGAACGGGCAAGTCAACGGTTTCTACCGCACGGGCCGCAACTCGATCAGGGTCATTTCCGGAGGACAATTCACTCGGATATTGGGCAGCCCACCGGCATGTTCACATCCAATCCCCGCCGAGACATTCAGCCAGGTCTGGCCGACTTCCCGGAACCCGCGCGCCCAGCTGCGAGGCACGTGGCAGAACGTCACCAGCGGCCCCAGGAAGGGGATTCGGATCTGTCCGCCGTGCGTGTGTCCCGCCAGACACAAATCCAACGGCAATTTCCGGGCCTCGAGAACAAAGTCGGGCACATGCCCCAACAGAATTTCGAAATCGTCCGCGCCCGCCTTGTCCAACCACTCGCGAACCGGCGGAAAACCGGGTTCCAACCAGCACGAATCGCCCAACGACAACCCGAACAGGGCGATCCGTCCCTGCGGCAAATCCACCCGCCCGGATTGAAGATTCAGGAGATTCAGTCCCGCATGTTCCTCAGCCGGCAGATTCTCCATCCAATTATCCGTACTCCCCAGAATTCCCCACACCCCTCCCGGAGGCGACAGGGTCTGAATCAAGTCTCGCAACTTGGGCCATTCGGACTCGAAAGTCGCTGGGGCGATCGGGTGGAGCATGTCGCCCGTCATCAACACCAGATCGGGGTTCAGGGCCCGGGCCTGCTCGAAAACCCGCGCCTCATACCCCCCCACCCGGGCCGACTGGATGTCGCTCATGTGCAGGATGCGCACCGGCGCAGTCACCTTGGGCGTTTCAATCGTCACCTGCCGCACGATCAGGAGGTGCGGTTCCACATAGGTGGCATAAAACCCCACACCGGCACAGAAAAAAGCCCCGCCCAGCAAGCCCACCGAGGCAAAAGCCAACCGCCTGTCCCGGCCCGCTCGGCGCCAATTGAAAAAAGCCATCCCCCCACCCATGGCCAGCAGCAGAGGGAGCCAAAGCGTTCCAAACGCATAACTGATCTTCACCGCACGGATGAAATGCCACCTGTCGGGCGAATGCAGGAGTACGCGCAAGAAATGACCGCCCCCCAGCGCAAATAGAAAACCTGCCAGAAGAAGCGGAAACACCCAATGCCACCTTTTCATCACCTGTGAATCCTCTTTTTCCGTCCAGCCCGCCGGAGTCATCCCCTGACACAGAAGAACCCGTGCGGTTCCCCGTCACCCGGCAATCCCCATAATTCTGGGGCCGGAATCCCCCCTCGTCAAGCACAATACACCCGCACGATCCAAGGTTTTCTTCCCCCCTTGACGCCATGCCATCCTCTCGTTAAGAATGAACCGGTATCTGCCGGGCGTTTTGCCCCAGCCAGTCTTGAACGGAAAGTCTCACCCCATGCGCGCCCTCCTGCTCGATGCCCCCGGACAAAGACTCCGCCTCGGCGAGGTACCGCTTCCCGAAGCGGCCCCGCATCAGATCCGCCTGCGCGTGCGGGCCTGCGGCCTGTGCCGCACCGATCTGCACGTGGTGGACGGGGACCTGCGCGACACACAATACCCGGTTATCCCGGGCCATCAGATTGTCGGGATCGTGGAGGCGGTGGGAGACGCTGTCACAAATTTTCACATCGGCGACCGGGTCGGCGTCCCCTGGCTCGGCAGCAACTGCGGCACGTGCCGGTACTGCCGGTCGGGACGAGAAAACCTGTGTGACCACGCGCGCTACACGGGGTACCACCTGAACGGCGGGTTCGCCGAATTCTGCGTCGCCGACGCGCGATTCGCCTTCCCCATTCCTTCAAACTACCCCGACCTTCAGGCCGCGCCCCTGCTTTGCGCGGGCCTCATCGGTTACCGCGCCCTGCGCATGACCGGCGACGCGCAACGCCTCGGGTTCTACGGCTTCGGCGCCGCCGCCCACATCCTGATCCAGATCGCCCGGCACCAGGGACGCGAGGTTTACGCCTTCACCCGCCCCGGCGATCAGGCCGCCCAGGATTTCTCCAGGCAACTGGGCGCCGTGTGGGCGGGGGATTCGTCCCAAATCCCCCCCGTTCCCCTCGAAGCCGCGATCATTTTCGCTCCGATTGGCGAATTGGTTCCCCAGGCGCTTCAGGCCGTTGAAAAAGGTGGAATCGTCGTTTGCGCCGGCATCCACATGAGCGATATCCCCGCGTTTCCCTACTCGCTTCTCTGGGGCGAACGGCACCTCTGTTCCGTGGCCAATCTCACACGTCGCGACGGGGAAGAATTTCTGACGATGGCTCCCCGGGCCGGTGTTCAGACCGAAGTCCACCCCTATCCGCTCGAGAAAACGAACGAGGCGCTCGACGATCTGCGCGCGGGCCGTTTCACCGGCGCGGCGGTGATCGTCGTGGACCCCGCCTGCACCTCGGCCTGAGCGTTCGAAAGTCGTCCAACGCCTCAACGAATAAGGGCGGACACACCGGTCCGCCCCTACGCTTTTCATGTGAACAGACACGCAGGTCTGTCCTTACTTTTTGCCCATGTTCCGGAACAGATACAACCCTTCCTTGCCCGGGGCGACAATATCGTCCCAGCCGTTACCATCCAGATCGGCGATCCAGAAATAGATCCCCACCCCGCTGTGTTCCGCGGCCGGACCGAAATCAATCACGTGACGCTCGAACTGGCCTTTGTCAATCGTGTAATAACAAGTAATGACCGGATCGGCGGCGCCCGGATCGTTGTCATTGTGGGCACGGAACCGCTTGCCCGTCACCAGTTCCAGTTTTTTGTCCTTGTTGATGTCCACCAGCTGCATGTCGTGGTACTCGGAAACATCGGAGTCCACCCGGTGCTTGGTCCAGGAGGGCTTGCCGTCGGCGCCCGCGCCCTGTTCCCACCAATCCAGACCGTAGTCGTGCGCCTGTCCGACGATCAGGTCGGCCTTGCCGTCCTCGTTCACATCATACACCAGAGTCGGCACACTGGCGCTGCCCAGGTTGAAATCGGCATGAAACGTCCACGGCCCCTTGAGGGGCTCCTTCGGCCCTTCAAACCACCCTTCCGGCACGATGAAATCGCCCCGGCCGTCCCCGTTCACATCGCCATACCCCAACCCGTGTCCACACCCGCCTTCCTTCACCACGTAACGCGTGAACTTGCCGGTCCCTTTCCCATTCGCGTCCCGATCCAGTTTGAAGAACACCACATTCCCCCCGGCGTTCGGACAGACTTCGACCGTTCCGTCCCCATCCACATCCCAGAACCGGATGGTCTCGATCGGCCCCACCTGGGCAATCTCATGCACCGGCCATTCCTTCTCTTCCCCTTTGGGATTCTCGAGCCACCGCATCGGCTGCCCGAACCACGCGCCGGTGACAATATCCGTGTACCCGTCCCCGTTGACATCCATCGGATAGTCGCAGAAATCGTCCAGATACTCACTCGTTTCCTTGATCGTGGCGCATTTGTGTTTCTTCTTGAAGTCCGGCC
>DAOPYU010000112.1:0-11322 GCA_035353095.1 Candidatus Sumerlaeota bacterium
TCCAAGGCGTAACGTGCATTAAATGGTTGTATCTCAGTTGCGCTGCCGGTAGTCTGAGACCGGAGTTTCGGGTTTTCGGTTGCGGGTGGGATGGGTGATTTTTCGGTTCTCTGGAAGAAAGGAGGAACGCGGAGATGGATGTAATTTTGTTGTCACGCTTGCAGTTTGCGGTAGCGGCTTTCTTTCACTTCTTATTTGTTCCCTTGACGTTGGGGTTGTCTGTTCTGGTGGCTGTCATGGAAACCCTGTACCTGCGCACGGGCGATTCCGATTACCGGCGCATGGCGCGTTTCTGGGGCAAGATGTTCCTGATCAATTTCGGCATCGGGGTGGTGACGGGCATCACGCTCGAGTTTCAGTTCGGGACGAACTGGAAGAATTATTCGAGTTATGTGGGGGATATTTTCGGATCGCTTCTGGCGATCGAGGCCACCGTGGCCTTCTTCCTCGAATCCACGTTCCTGGCGGTGTGGGTCTTCGGGTGGGACCGGGTTTCGCCGCGCCTGCACACCGCGAGTATCTGGATCGTGGCGCTGGCGGGCAATCTGTCCGCTTTCTGGATTCTGGCGGCCAACGCCTGGATGCAACACCCGGTCGGGTATGTGTTCCGCAACGGACGCGCCGAGTTGGATAATTTCTGGCCGATCATCACTCAGGTACCTGCCATTCTTGCATTTATCCATACGGTCAGTGGGGCGTTCATCCTCTCGTCGTTCTTTGTAATGGGTGTCAGCGCGTACCATCTTTTGAAGAAGAACGAAATCGAGTTCTTCACCAAATCCTTCCGACTGGGCATTTATGGGGCTTTGGCCGCCTGTTTTGTCATGCTGGCCAGCGGGCACGGGTCCGCCGTGGACGTGGCGCGCATCCAGCCCGCCAAACTGGCCGCGATGGAAGCGCTCTGGGAGGGCGGACCGAACCGGCCCATGACCTTGCTCATGATCCCGGATGAAAAGAACGAACGGAATCTCCTCAATATCGGGTCGGTTCCGAATGGGTTGAGCCTGCTTGCGTATGCCCGGCCCGACGCGGTGGTCAAGGGGTTGCACGATTTCCCGAAAGAGGACCGCCCCCCGGTGACGCTCACTTTTCTGGGCTTCCGCGCCATGGTCGGGTTGGGGACTTTATTTCCACTTCTGGCGTTTCTGGGGTGGTTCTGGCGAAAGCGCCTGACCGAGAAGCGGCTTTACCTCTGGGTGATGCTGCTGGCCATCCCCTTGCCGTATCTGGCTCTCGAAATGGGGTGGATGGTGACCGAGGTGGGACGCCAGCCCTGGATTGTCCAGGGGCTGATGCGGACCGCCGACGCCGTGTCGCCGCTCGATCTGGTTCAGGTGGCACTCTCGCTGGTGGGTTTTTTCCTGCTCTATTCCCTCCTGGGCGTCACGGATTTCTATCTTCTGGCCCGATTTGCCCGGCGCGGGCCGGAATCCGCCGACCAGAATCCAGTGGTTACGGAACCGGAGAAGGGAACGGAAGGAGGCGAACAACATGCTTGAGACCGTCTGGTTTGTCACCTGGGCGCTGTTGTGGGCGATTTACTTTGTGCTCGATGGTTACGACTTCGGCGTCGGTTCCCTCATGCCCTTTGTGGCAAAGAACGAAGAGGAACGCGACGGGGTCTATCGGAGCATCGCGCCATTCTGGGACGGGAACGAGGTCTGGTTGATTACGGCGGGGGGTGTGACCTTCGCGGCGTTCCCGGCGGCCTATGCGCAACTCTTCAGCGCGCTCTATTCGCCCCTGATGCTGATCCTGTTCGCGCTGATTCTGCGCGGTTCCGCGTTGGCGTTGCGTTCCGAGATGGAATCGGCGCCCGCCCGGCGCCTGTGGGACGGGTGTTTTTTTCTGGGCAGTTTTCTGCCGGCGCTTCTGTTCGGAGTGGCGTTTGCCAACCTCCTTCAGGGGATCCCCATTGACTCAGAGGGCCGGTACACGGGCAATCTCCTGACCCTGTTGAATGTTCAGGGCCTTCTGGGAGGAGTCGCGTTTCTGGCGCTTTTCCTCATGCACGGCGCCATCTGGCTTTCTTTGAAGACGGAAGGCAAGGTTCAGGAGCGGGCGGCGAGGATGGCCCAGAGACTTTGGGTCCCGCTTGTCCTGTTGATGATCCTTTTTCTGGCCTGGCTCATGGTCCACAACCGCCAGCTGGCCAGCCGGGAGTTGCCCGCTTTCTTCCCGTGGGCCGTTCTGGCGGGCGCCCTTGTGCCCCTGCTGGGAACGGGGTGGTTTGTCTCCCGGAAGGCCTGGGCGCAGGCCTGGGGGACGACGGCGGTTTCCATCGTCAGTATCACGATGGGGGTGATTCTGGCCATGTACCCGTACATGGTCCGGTCTTCGCTCAATGAAGATTTCAGCGCGACGATCGTTAACTCGGCGTCGAGTCCTCTGACCTTGAAGATCATGCTCGGTGTCGCGCTGGTGTTCGTCCCGCTGGTGATTCTCTATCAGGCCTGGGTGTATTGGATTTTCCGCGGGAAAGCGCGTAAAGGGGAGGCGGGATACTGATGTAATGGAAACAAGCGGTAAGAGGGAATTGCCTGGAAGGGGAAATGGGGTATTTTCTTCAGCCGAACCCGGTTTTTCCCTTGTCCCGGTTGGAGTTGAAGGAGAAATCGGGTTCTGTGATTTAGTGATGGATATTTGCAAAAATGTCTGTTATACCGGATTATGGAATCTTGAGTGTTCGGGAACCTTGTCTGGTATTCCCAGAAAGGTCTCCGAAAAACGGTTCTGAAAGCGCCCCGGAATTTCGGGGGATTCGAGATCGCCTCCGGGGGTCTCCAGAGCATGTGGATGAGTGAGATTCCCGAAAGATCCAAGGATCAGATTGGTTTTGCCATGCAACCTACCCCTACTTATGTGAACAATCTGGCGCACACGAAGGTCGAGGAGTGTTACCAGTGCGGCAAATGCACGGCCGGGTGTCCGGTGGCCGAGCGCATGGACCTCACGCCCAACCAGCTGGTGCGCCTGGCGCAGACCGCTCAGTTCGAGCGCGCCCTGCGCTGCGAGGCGATCTGGATGTGTGTGTCGTGCCAGACCTGCACGACGCGCTGTCCCAAGTCGGTCAACTGCGCCGGCGTGATGGATGCTCTGCGTCAATGCGCTGTGGAACAGGCGGAGGACGCCCCGGCGCAGATGCGCACGGTGCAGTTCTTCAAGGCGTTTCTTCAGAGTGTGCGTCGCAACGGGCGAGTCAACGAGGTCGAAATGACCGTTCTGTTCAAGAGCGCGGCCTTCTTCAAGGATCTGAACATTCCGATGCTGATGAAGGACTCGATGCTGGCGCCGAAACTCTTTGCGCGCGGAAAGTTCCACGTCGTGGGTGAGAAGGTCCGCGACCGGGCGCTGGTGGACCGCATTTTCGAGCGGTGTATGAAGGCGGATCTCTACCCCGCCAGTTCTTCGGAAGGGCATTCGCACTGATGATGGAGATCGGGTACTATCCAGGTTGCGCGTTGCACGGTTCCTCGAACGACTACGAGAAATCGGTGCAGGCGTGTATGGGCGCCCTCGGGGCGCGACTGAAAGAATTGGACGATTGGATCTGCTGCGGCGCGTCGGCGGCTCACGTCATCAACAAGACGCTCTCCGTGGCTCTGCCCGCCCGCAATCTGGGCTTGGCCGAGCGCGACGGAGTCTCGGAACTCCTGGCGCCGTGTCCCATGTGTTCAATGGAACTGATCAAGGCGCGGCGCGAACTGGTGGACAACCCCGGTCTGCGCCAGAAGATCTCCGAGATCGTCGAGATCGGGCTGGAAGGCAAGACCGACGTGGTCAACCTCATTCAGGTCTTCCAGAAGATCGGAATCGAGACGATCCGCGCAGCGGTTAAGATGCCGTTGGAAGGGATCAAGGCCGCCTGTTACTACGGCTGCCTGTTGACGCGTCCGGCCTCGGTTCTCCAGTTCGACGACTGCGAACACCCCCGTTCGATGGAAAACATCCTCGAAGTTCTGGGCGCCGGGTCGGTGGACTGGAACTATAAGACCGAGTGTTGCGGGGCGGGCATGACCATGGCCAACGAGCCGCTCATGCTCGAACTCTCGAACAAGATTCTGGCCAATGCGAAAGCGCATGGAGCCAACTGCCTCGTGGTGGCCTGTCCGATGTGCCACGTCAATCTGGACATGAAACAGGCCGATGTGGAGCGTCAGTACGGAACAAACTACGATCTGCCGGTGTATTACTTATCGGACCTGGTCGGACTGGCCTTGGGTCTTTCCGAACAGGCGTTGGGCATTGACAAACATTTCGTCGTAAAGCGGTAACACGGATATGAGCAGAATAGGCGTATTCATTTGCTGGTGTGGCGAGAACATCGCGCGGACGGTGGATGTGGCGAAAGTGGCCGAAGAAGCCGCCAGGTTCCCCGGCGTGCGGGTCGCCGTACATTACAAGTACATGTGCTCGGACCCGGGCCAGTCGCTCGTGCGCGAAAGCATCGCCCGCGAAAAACTGGACGGCATTGTGGTGGCGTCGTGCTCGCCCCACATGCACCTGAAGACCTT
The DNA here is from genome assembly GCA_035353095.1 of Candidatus Sumerlaeota bacterium. GTDB lineage: Bacteria > Sumerlaeota > Sumerlaeia > UBA8349 > UBA8349 > DAOPYU01. The sequence goes on from DAOPYU010000112.1 coordinate 4,515, forward strand.
CCGGGCGGCGGCCAAGGCGGCGGGCCTGAACCCTTACCGGGTCGAGATGGCCAACATCCGCGAGCATTGCTCGTGGGTGCATCACAACCGCGACGAGGCGACCGCCAAGGCGATCCAACTGGTGCGCATGAGTGTGGCCAAGGTCTCACAGAACAACCCGCTCGACCCGATTCGGGTGCCGCTGACCAAGCGTGCGCTGGTCATCGGCGCCGGTGTGGCGGGCATTCAGGCCTCGCTCGACCTTGCCGATGCCGGTCACGAGGTGGTGCTCGTCGAGCGCGAGCCTTCGGTGGGCGGTAAGATGGCGGGGTTGTCCGAGACCTTCCCGACCCTCGACTGCTCGCAGTGCATCCTGACGCCGCGCATGGTCGAGGTCGGACAGCATTCCAATATCCGCCTCTATACCTATTCCGAGGTGGAATCGGTGGAGGGGTACCTGGGGAACTTCACGGTTAAGATTCGCAAGAAGGCCCGGTACGTGGACATGAGCAAGTGTACGGGGTGTGGCGAGTGCTGGACGAACTGCCCCTCGAAGAAGAACCTGAGCGAATTCGACTACAACATGGGGTTCCGCAAGGCCATCTACATTCCCTTCCCGCAGGCGGTTCCGGCCCGGCCGGTGATTGACAGTAAAAACTGTACGCGGCTCTCGAAGGGCAAGGGGTGCGGGATCTGCGAGAAGAAGTGCGCGGCGGGCGCGATCATGTACGACGACGTGGACAAGATCGTCGAGGAAAAGGTCGGCGCCATCATCGTGGCCACGGGTTACAAACTCTACAAGATCGGCCAGGAGCAGGACAGCGAGAAGTACACCGGCTACGGCGAGTATGGCTACGGCCAGTACAAGGACGTGATTGATTCGCTCCAGTTCGAGCGGCTGGTGTCGGCTTCCGGTCCGACGGGCGGTGAGTTGAAGCGCCCCAGCGACGGCGCCACGCCCAAGAACGTCGTGTTCATCTCCTGTGTGGGGTCGCGTGACAACGCCAAGGGGATGGGCTATTGCTCGAAAATCTGCTGTATGTACACGGCCAAGCACACCATGCTCTACAAGCACAAGGTGCATGACGGCCAGGCGCACGTGTTCTATATGGACATCCGCGCGGGCGGCAAGAACTACGACGAGTTCGTCCGTCGTGCGATCGAGCAGGATGGTGCGGACTATATCCGCGGACGCGTTTCCAAGATTACCGAGGAAAACGGCAAACTGATCGTCCGGGGCGCCGACACGTTGACGGGTTCGCCCGTTACGATCGAAGCCGACATGGTGGTGCTGGCCGCGGCCATGCGTCCGGCGGACGGCATCGAGGAACTGGCCCAGAAACTCAAGGTCGGGTACGACGAGTACCGCTTCCTGAGCGAGTCGCACCCGAAGCTTCGCCCGGTCGAAACGAACTCGGCGGGTGTCTTTGTCTGTGGGGCCTGCCAGGCGCCCAAGGACATTCCGGAAGCGGTGGCGCAGGCTTCCGCCGCGGCGGGTAAGGTCCAGGTGATGTTCGCCAAGGAGGAATTGACGCGCGAGCCGGAAATCGCCAAGGTCAACGAGCAGACCTGCGCGGCCTGTTTCGCCTGCGTGCGCGCCTGTCCCTACAACGCGATCGACAAGGCGGAAATCCGTGACCGCAGCGGCAAACTGATCAAGCGCACGGCCCGGGTCAACTCGGGGCTTTGCATGGGATGCGGTACCTGTGTGGCCGTCTGTCCCAGCAAGAGCGCCGACCTCGAGGGCTTCAGCGAACAGCAGATCTACGCAATGGTGTCGAGTCTGGTGTAGAATAGAGGAGAAAGAGACTTCCATCTTTTCTCATATATGTGAGAAGGATTGAAGATGTAGAGAGTTTCGGATTCTCAGCCCCCGGAGGGGGCGACGGTGAGTAGCCGTGGGTGACCGAAGGGAACCCACGGAACCTTATTCAAAATTGATCGAGCCCCGGAGGGGCGGCAGAAACGAGAGAGGAAGACGGGGGTTTCAAAAACAGGAGTAGATGTACAAAAGGCGCTGGCATGAATACTTTGGCCGTTAAGTCCCTGGCAAAGAAAGTGCGTTTCGAGCGCGACGACATGTGGGTGGACTTTGAAGATGGCCGCTGCCTGGGAGTCCCGCTCGTTTATTTTCCGAGACTTTTGAATGCGACGCCTGAAGAACGGAAACAGTATGTGATCAGTGGCGGAGGAACCGGAATCCATTGGGACGATCTCGATGAGGACATTTCGGTGGAAGGGTTGCTTCTGGGAGTGGGAGATCGCACCCGCTCCACCTCCGAAGAACGGTCGAAGTGATCGGGAAAGTGTGAAAAGCGGGGAAAATATCAGGGACTATTTGATGGAGAAAGGTTTCCTGGCAATCGAATATGAGCGAACAAAAAGCGTTTGAACCCAAAATCGTGGCTTTTGTCTGCAACTGGTGTACCTATCTGGGGGCCGACCTGGCGGGCACGAACCGGCTCGAGTACCCGGCCAACGTCCGTATCGTCCGCCTTCCGTGTACCGGACGCATTGATTTCAACCTCATCATCAAGGCGTTCGAGATGGGGGCTGACTCGGTCCTGGTTTCCGGGTGCCATCCGGGCGACTGCCACTACACCGCCGGCAACTACCACGCGCGTCGCCGCTGGATGATGTTCCGCGAACTGCTCGACACGATGGGCATTGACCTGAACCGCATCCACTTCACCTGGATCAGCGCCGCCGAGGGCAAAAAGTTTGCGGAAACCATCTCTGAAATCACCGCCAAGGCGCGGCAACTGGGACCCTACCGGGCGTATCGCGAAATCTGCGAGGAATCTACATGCTGAAACAATTGCGTCAAATCTGTAAGGAGTTGCTCGAGGAGGGCAAGGTCAACGCCGTCATCGGGTACGGACAGGACGCGCCGGGCAAGCCCGCGTATCCCATCTTCGTCACCCAGCCCGCCGACGTGACCCAGCTCGTCTGGAACAGCCACTGCTACAACAATCTGGCCGTCTATCTCACCCAGAAACGCATCCGCGCCCTGTATCCCAAGGTCGCGATTATCGTCAAGGGGTGCGACGCCCGCGCCGTCACGGTCCTCGATAAGGACTCGCAGATCAGCCGCGAGGATGTCGTGGTCATCGGCATGGCGTGCGAAGGGGTGGGGGAGCCGCGCGAGCCGAAGTGCAACGCGTGCGACGTCCACATGCCGCACAACGTGGACATCACCGTGGGCGAAGTGCCCAACCCGCCCGTCACGCAGGAGCAGCGGTTCGCCGAACTCAACGCCTTCCTCAAGAAGACGCCCGAGGAGCGCATGGCCTACTGGAAGACGGAACTGGCCCGTTGCGTCAAGTGTTACGCCTGCCGCCAGACCTGTCCGCTCTGTTACTGTGAGCGTTGCATCGTGGACAAGAACCGTCCCACCTGCATTGACACCTCGGCCACGCTCAAGGGCAACTTCGCCTGGCAGATCACCCGGGCGTTTCACCAGGCGGCGCGTTGTGTCGGGTGCGACGAATGCACACGTGTCTGCCCGGCCGGGATCAACCTGCGCCTGCTCAACCAGTCGCTTGCTCTCGCCGCCGAAAACTGCTTTGAGTTCCGCGCCGGCATGGACGCCGAACTCGAACCGGTCGTCGGCGCCTACAGCTTGCAGGATAAGGAGAATTTCATCCGGTGAGCCATCAGATTTCTTTCCAAGCCATTCAAAAACTCGTGGACAAGTGGCTCGAACAGGAGCGCCCGGTCGCGGCTCCCGTTCGCCTTCAGGACAATCGGGTCATGTATCAGCCCCTGACCGCGTCGAGCCAGATCGTCTCCGACGGATTTGTCCACGCCGAGAACTCCATCAAGGAATTCTTCTTCCCCCGGACCGAGAAACTCTACAACTACAAGTTTGTCGGTCAGGACGTTGAACTCCAGGACGTGACCGTGGAAGACGCCCCGCGCATGGTGCTGTTCGCGCGCCCCTGCGACGCCGCCTCGCTGCCTATTCTCGACCATGTGTTCAACTGGGACTACAAGGACGAGTTCTACAACCGCCGCCGCCGGGCCACCACCGTGGTGACCTTGGCCTGTACGGAACACGACACCCACTGTTTCTGTACCTCGGTGGGTCTGACGCCCGACAGTGAACAGGGGTCCGATGTTCTCCTTCTGCCCCTGGGCGATGGCAACTTCGAAGTGCGTATGTTGACCGAAAAGGGGAAGGAACTGTTCCGAGACCTGGTGCAGACGAGCGACAAGACCGCGCAGATCCCCGAAGGCCCGGCGAAGAAGTTCGACGTGGACGAAGTGCTCCAGTTCCTCGAAGAGAATTTCGACAGCCCCTTCTGGGAAGAACAGACGCTGCGTTGCCTCGGGTGCGCGGCCTGCGCCTACAACTGTCCCACCTGCCACTGCTTCGACATTGTGGATGAGGGGAACGCCTGTGGCGGGTGCCGTGTGAAGAACTGGGACGCCTGTCAGTTCTCGATGTTCTCCCTCCACGCTTCGGGGCACAACCCCCGCAGCATTCAGGCGCAGCGCCAGCGCCAGCGGATCCAGCACAAGTTTCGCATCTACCATGAAAAATTCGGCACGTACCTCTGTACGGGATGCGGCAATTGCGGTCGCAACTGCCCCGTCAGCCTGGGGGTGCTCAATGTGGTCGAGGCGATCCACCGGCGCACGGTGAAAGCGAGCGAAAAGGATTGATGATGGAAAACATCTACAAACCGGACCTGATGGAAGTGCTGGCCGTGCGCCAGCAGACAAGCGATGTCAAATCCGTCCGCATTCGATTCAAGGACGAGGAAAAAGCCCGGAAGTTCAACTTTCGCGTGGGACAGTTCGGTATCTACTCCCTCTTCGGCTACGGCGAGTCCACCTTCAACATCTGTTCCAGTTCCAACTGGAAAGACTACATCGAGTTCTGTTTTCGCAAGACCGGCAAGGTGACCGAGGGCCTCTGGCAGATCAGCGAAGGCGACACCATCGGGTTCCGTGGGCCGTACGGCAACAGCTACCCCACCGAGGCGTGGGAAGGCAAGAACTTGGTCTTCATCTCCGGGGGTATCGCCATGCCGCCCGTGCGTTGTGCCATCTGGTACGTGCTCGAAAATCGTGCCAAGTACGGCAACATAACGATCGTCTATGGCGCCCGGACGGTGGGTGATCTGGTGTTCCAGGATGAACTCGACAAGTGGGCCGAGTACCCCAACGTGCGCGTGGTGCGCACTGTGGACCCGGGCGGTGAAACGCCCGACTGGAAGGGCGAGATCGGGTTTGTGCCGACCATCGTCGAGAAGGCCCAGATCCCGGCGGAGAACTCCGTCGCGCTCGTGATCGGTCCCCCCATCATGATCAAGTTTACCCTGCCGGTGCTGGATAAAATGGGCATCGCGGCCAAGGACATCTACACCAGCCTCGAAAACCGCATGAAGTGCGGTGTCGGCAAGTGTGGACGGTGCAATTGCGGACCGGTCTATGTGTGCAAGGAAGGTCCGGTCTTCACCCTCGAACAACTCAACAAACTGCCGATGGATTATTGAGCGAAACCGACGGCAATCAAAAAAAGGGAAAATCCAACCGCTGTCAGAACCGGAAAAGGCGCTGACAGCGGTTTTCTCATTCGAAATGCACTGTCCGGGTTTCCCCGGGACCGCCAATCTCCCGATTGGCGAGGTAAAGAGTAAAGCGCATTCTCCCTGCTGACGAGGTTTCCGGGTTGACCCATTTCCTTCCGACGAGTAATCTGTTTCTATTGATTTGAGGAAGGCGTTGGACTCTTTGTGGACGCTTTCGAGAAAAGACAGAAAACAGAGGACCGCCGGTTTCGATCCCCACTTGTATCCAGAAAGAGACTGTTCTGATGTGCAAAAGGATAACAGGATGTGTCGGTGAATGATCCTGAAAATCCTGTTATCCGGTCTATTTCGGTATTTATATTGTTTTATCGCTGAAGACCGCAGTTGAGGACAGAAAACGAGTCTTGGGTTCTTGTGTTATGGCGCGAAAACGGTTTTGGCACCCTCACCTTTGGGGTGAGGGATTCGACTACGCCAATCAGGAGATTGGCGGTCCCGGGAACCGCTTTCTCCCCCTGAAAATGGGCATTTCCGGGAGGGCGGGCGTCTCGCCCGCCTGAAAGGAAAGCCGGGGCTGGGATGTTCAACTGCGGTTTTCAGGTTAATCTAATTTATATGACCCGGCCAGGAGGCTGACGTATGGCATCGCACACGCTCAACTCGATTTCCCGCGAGGAATGGAAAACCCTCAACGACCATGTGGTACGCGTCAACCGCGTGGCCGGAGGATTTCGTCTGGTTCAGATTCACTCCGTCGCGGAAGAGGCCAGACTCTGGAATTACCTCCCCGAACCGCGTACCCCCGCCGCTGTCGCCGCGTACGCCCACTGGTCCGAACGAGGCGCGCGCATGCTCCTGGGGGGCCTGCTGGCGATGGGCCTGGTGGAAAAGTTGGGCGATTCCTACCGCCTCCTGACCGATACCCCCACGTGGCAGGACTGGTCCGATCTCGGCTTTCGGACCGGTGTCATGCGCCAGAGCATGAGCCTCCTCAACGCCAACGCGGCCCGGGTGTTCGACCTGTTGAACGAGCCCCGCTCGGCCGAGGAAGTGGCGGAGAAACTCGGCCTTCAGATGCGCGGCGTCCGCACCATGCTCGAGGACGTGACCGCCTCCGGTCTTCTGATAAAGGAAGAGGGCCGGTACCGCAACACCCCCACCGCCTCCATCTGTCTCACTTCGGACGGGTCGGTCTCGATGCACTACATTCTGCAACACAACCTTTCGCTCTGGGAGAACTGGTCCCGGCTCGAGGAAGCGGTCCGGACCGGCACCGCCCCGCGTTGCTC
>DAOPYU010000113.1:0-11261 GCA_035353095.1 Candidatus Sumerlaeota bacterium
TGGGGCGATGCCCCAGGCTGGTATAAGACGCGCCTTTGGCGCTTACCGACCGCCTTGAACCATGTTTCCGGGAATCACCCATCGGGTGTTTTCAAGGTGTTTGAATTCCAAGGGATTATGGTTTCAACCGCGGTTTCCAGGTTGAAGCGTCTCTCGTTCGGTTTTTCTTTCAGGCGGGCGAGGACGCCCGCCCTCCATGAAACGCCTGTTATTTGGGAGAGAAAGAACGCCCATTTTCAGGGGGAAAATGCGGTTCCCGGGACCGCCAATCTCCCGATTGGCGCGGTCAAAAGACTTCACCCCAAAGGAGAGGAAGCCCAAACCGTTTTCAGCCCGGAAAGTAAGGACAAAAGACTCGTTTCTATCCTCAACTGCGGTTTTCAAGGATAATGGACAATGGATAATTGAAAATGGGGAGAAGGTATCCTCGCGTGACCCCTTCTCCCCTTTCACGATTCTGGAGGGAAATCCTCAGCAGAGGGGATTGACATACCCCTCGATGCAAGCGTCGCAACCGAACGCATGGACCTGAACATCCTTCAATTCGAGCGCCTCGGTCATCGAGTCAATCCCCAGGGCGTCCACCGGCGAAGTGTTCAGGCGCCCGCCCACAATCTTGGGCGCGACAAAAACAATCACCTTGTCGGCCAGACCGGCGGAGAGAAGAGACGTGTGGAGTTGCCGTCCCCCTTCGACCAGGATCGAGAGGATGTTGTACTCGCACAACATCTCGAAGGTTTCCTTCAGGTCCACCACGCGCCCGCGGCCCGGTGAGACCGCCACCGTGTAACCCGCATCGCGCAGACGCTTCAGGCGCACTTCGTCCGCGTCGGGCGAACAGACGATGATCGGCTGCCCCCCCCCGGCGCTCAGACACTTGGCCGCCAGCGGCACCCGCAGGCTACCGTCGAAAATCACCCGCCTGGGTTGCGGACCCGCATAGCCGGGCAGGCGGACGTTCAACTCGGGATCGTCGAAAAAAACCGTCCCCACGCCCACCCCGACGGCATCGAGCGAGGCGCGCACCCGATGCACGTACTCGCGCGAAGCTTCATTACTGATCCACTGCGAGCTGCCGTTGTCCGCCGAGGTGCGCCCGTCGAGCGTCATGGCCCACTTGGCCACCACAAAGGGACGCTTGAGGCGGTGGTACGTGCAGAACGCCTCATTGAGCCGCAGGGCTTCCTTTTCGCGAAGCCCCACCTCGACCTCGATCCCCCGGGAACGCAGAATCTCGATGCCCTGCCCGGCGACCTTCGGGTTGGGATCGCTCATGGCCGCCACGACCCGTTTGATCCCGGCCTGAATCACAGCGTCCGTGCAGGGCGGGGTACGCCCCGTGTGACAACAGGGTTCCAGATTGACGTACAACGTGGCGCCCTTTGCTTCGGCTCCCGCTTCGCGCAGGGCTTCCACTTCGGCGTGGGGCTGACCGGCCTGTTTGTGGTAGCCCTGCCCGACGATCCGTCCATCTTTAACCAGTACCGCTCCCACCATCGGGTTGGGGGATGTGTACCCACGGGCCTTGGCCGCCAGCTCCAGCGCCAGCCCCATGTACTCGAGGTCCTGCTCGGTTTTTGTCATGATGTCTGCGCGACAGGCTCCTTAGCCCTCGACGGATTGCATCGCCAGAAACTCGTGGATGTTGAGCGCGACTTCTTCCAGTTCCTTCTTTTTCATGCCCGGGAAGACCGGCAGGGAGATCACCCGCTGGCAGAGCAGTTCGGCCACGGGGAAATCCCCTTCCTTGTAGCCCAGGTACTCGAAGCAGGGCTGGAGGTGCAGCGCGCGGTCGTAGTACACGGCGGTGCCGATACCGCGTTCGGCCAGGAAGGCGCGCAATTCGGCGCGTTTCGCGTGCTGCACGGTGAAGAGGTTGTAGGTGTGCTCGCCGCGTTCGTGGAACTCGGGCAGCACCAGGTCCGTTTCGGCAAACATTTCACAGTAAAAGCGGGCATTCTCGACCCGGTCGGCGATCATTTCGTCGAGTTCTTCGAGTTTGATCTTCAGCACGGCGGCCTGAATCGCCCCCAGACGGCTGTTGAACCCGATGTCCTCGAAAACCCCCTGAGCGTTGCGCCCATGATCGCGATAGCGGCGGATGCGGTTGGCAATTTCTTCGTTGTGCGTCACCACCATCCCGCCATCGCCCACAGCGCCCAGGTTCTTGGTCGGGTAGAAACTGTAACAACCCGTCACGCCCATCGTGCCCAGTTGTTTTTTCCCGATGGTTCCGCCCATGGCCTGCGAAACATCTTCGATGAGGAAGATCCCGTGGGCATTGGCCAGCTGCATGAGCTGCGCCAGATCGGCGGCCTGACCGAACATGTGGACGGCGATGATGGCCTTGGTCTTGGGCGTGATGGCCTGCGTCACACTGTCAATGGCCATGTTATACGTGAGAGGATCCACATCCACGAACACCGGGCGGGCGCCGATGCGCACCACGATATCAGCCACGGCGACAAACGTGAAGGTGGGGACGATGACTTCATCGCCCGGGCCGACCCCGAGCGCCTTGAGGCTCATGAGCAGGGCGTCCGTGCCGGAATTGACCCCGATGGCAAACGGCACGCCGAGGTACTTTTCGCAGGCCCGCTCAAACTGTTCCACATGCGGCCCCAGGATAAACGAGCATTCCTCAAAAATCTGCCCGATGGCCTGTTGAATATGGTCCATCTCGTCCTGGTGTTGAGTCCGGAGGTTGATAAACGGCACTTTCATCTGGAACTTGTCCTCATTTCTTTCGGTCCCGGGGGGACCGATGGATGGGCCCTGCCTTTCCTGCATCCGGCGGCTGCAAATAAAAAAGCAACCACGCGACCTCCCCGCGTACAGGGGGGGACGGCAAGACGGCTTAGTGTAGAAACCGGAACCGCACCTTGTCAAGCACGGAATACCCGGAATTTCCCTCTCATGAAGACTCAACCATTCACACCACGTCACTTGGGTGTCCATTTTTCCCTCTTTTCAAGACCCCAACGAGGCGAATTAAAGTTGACGCCCGATGGCTTCCTTGGCAAAGTCGGAGCCGTGACCCAATACCTCCCTTTGTTGACCGGGTGAGAACATTCCCATTCGGCCTTCCTGTTTTGGGGAGAATCTTTCGTCTCGGTACCGGTATTGAAGGAGTCCGACATGCCAAACCCGCGCGTGAAACAGGCGATTCGAGCCCTCGCCCTTCTGGTTGTTTTGTGCAGTCTTCAAAAATGGAGCCTCGCCGGTCCCGCCGTCCTCGAGTCGGCCCGGCAGATCCCGGTGATTGCTGACGTGGACGTGGTGGTGGCGGGCGATTCCTCCGCCGCCGTGCTGGCGGCGGTCGAGGCGGCCCGGGCGGGCGCCCGGGTGTTTCTGGCAACCTCGCGTCCCTATCTGGGGCAAGACCTCTGCGGAACCTACCGCCTGTGGCTCAAACCGGGCGAGGAAATCCCCCCCCTGTTCACACCGGAAGACTTCCGCCCGGCCCCGAATACCTGCCCCTTCACCTGCCAGGCCAGTCTGCCCGCCGACGCCCAACACCCGGACTCAACCGAAAAACCCCGTCTGACCGACGGACGCTACAACAGCGCCCGCGCCGACAGCGTGCAGTACAACGGCGACGTGTCGCTGGTCGCGGACCTGGGAACGGAACAGGCCGTCGAGACCGCCGTACTCCGGGTGTACCAGCGCAACGGCGACTTCGAAGTCGCGTCGGTCCAGGCCTTCACCAGTCCCGATGGGAAAACCTGGAAAGAATGGCCCCCGGTCCCCAACCCCCAACTGGGGAAGGGGTCTTTCGAAGAAGAAGCCCTCCCGCTGACCGTGCATCTCGCCACCCCAACCCGCTATGTCCGGCTGGATGTGCATAAAACGTCCCAAGCCGGTCGGGTCCTGCTGGGGGAATTGACCCTCTCCGGCGCGGAAGGAAAAACCAGCGCCCCCCCCACCCCGATGCGGGTCAAACGGGTGTTCGATCAGGCGCTCCTGGACGCGGGAGTTCAATTCCTCTTCGGAAGTTATGCGACCGAACTCCTGACCGACGCGGCGGGTCATCCGTCGGGGATCGTGATCGTAAACACCACCGGACGTCAGGCCATCCGGGCCAAAGTGGTCGTGGACGCCACCCCGCGCGCCTGGCTGACGCGGCTGGCCCGGGCGCGCTTCCGGTACGCGACCAGCCGGGACCTGCTCTGTGAGCGCGTCGTGGTGGGCGGCGAAATCCACAAAGGCGACGCGGCCATCCGTTCCGGCCAGATGCTCCCCTCCCCGGTTCTGGCGCCCGGCGGGAAGGCGGTACAAGCGGTCCAGTATGCCCTGCGGCTTTCCCTGCCCGACGACTCCTTCGCGTCGTATGCCGAGGCCGAGCAGCGGGCTCGCGACCTGACGTGGGACGCCGGGCAACTCGACGCGTCTGAGATTCTGTTCTTCGTTCCACCGGACTCGATGGTCGGGGTCCAAACGCAGAAGGGCCCCTGGCCCGGCTGGAACCAGGTTCCCCTGGACGCCTTCCGCCCGGCCGGGACCCAACACCTTTATGTCTTGAATGGCTGTGCGGATGTGGCGCGCGAGGCGGCCCCCCAGATGTTGCGCCCCACCGAATGGATGCGGCTGGGCGGACGGCTCGGAACGGAAGCGGCCCGCGATGCGGCAACCCGGCCCGCCCCTCAGGAGGCGTGGTTGCCGGGAAACGCCACGAAACCCATCGCCCAGGGGGAGGTGCGCGAAAACCTGACACCGCTGCGGTCCGATCCCGATTCGAAAACAATCCTGTCCGAAGAACGCCCTCTTCCGGTCCTGGGACAGTACGATGTGGTCGTGGTCGGGGGCGGGACCGGCGGGGCTCCCGCGGCCATCGCCGCGGCCCGAAGCGGCGCGCACACGCTGGTGGTCGAGTATCTCAACGGTCTGGGCGGCGTGGGCACACTGGGGTTGATCTCCCGGTATTGTTACGGCAACCGCGTCGGGTTCACCGCGGAAGTGGATGACGGGGTGGTGCGGCTCACCGGAACCGGCGCCGGTGTGAAAAAGGAAGACTGGAACGTGGAGTGCAAGATGGAGTGGTTCCGGTCCGAAATCCGGAAGGCGGGCGGGGAAATCTGGTTCGGCGCACTGGCCTGCGGGGCGTTCGTTCGCGACAACAAAGTGACCGGGGTGGTCGTGGCCACACCGCAGGGGCGCGGCGTCGTGCTGGCCAAGGCGGTGGTGGACGCCTCGGGCAGCGCCCTGGTCGCGGCTGCGGCGGGCGCGCCGTGTGTGTACAACGACGGGACCGACATTGCCGTTCAGGGCACCGGGCTGCCTCCCCGTCCCCTCGGCGGACGTTACCAGAATACCGATTACACGTTTGTGGACGACAGCGACGTACTCAACATCTGGCAATCGTTCGTGGCCGGGCGAGTGAAGTTCGAGAAAGAGTACGACATGGGGCAGCTGGTGGACACCCGCGAACGGCGCCAGATCCAGGGCGAGTTCTGCATCTCGCCGCTGGACATCTATGTGGGCCGGACCTACCCCGACACAATCGTGGTCAGCCGCAGCAATTTTGACACGCACGGCTTCACCATCCACCCGCTTTTCATGATCCGTCCGCCCGACCACGAGAGCATGGACGCCGATGTGCCGTACCGCAGTCTTTTGCCGCGCGGCATTGACGGCGTTCTCGTGACGGGCCTGGGGATCAGCGCGCACCGCGATTCCATGCCGGTGTTGAGGATGCAACCGGACATTCAGAACCAGGGCTACGCGGCCGGTCTGGCGGCGGCGATGGCCGCGCGCCAGAACAAAGGCGTGAAGGCGATTGACGTGAAGGCCCTCCAGCAGCAGCTGGTCAAGAAGGGCAATCTGCCGGAACGCGTGCTGACCGACACCGACCCGTACCCCCTGCCGGCGGAGAAAATCGCCGAGGCCGTGGCCACCCTGCCCGATCATTACAAGGGGATCGAACGGGTGCTGATGCAACCCGACGCAGCGCTTCCGGCCTTGCGCGAAGCGTTCCGGAAAGCTACCGCCCGCGACACCCAGAGCCTCTACGCCCACCTGCTGGGTCTGCTGGGCGACCCGACTCCGGCGGAATTTCTCCGGAAAGCCGTCACGGAAAGTACGTGGGACAAGGGGTGGAACTTCAAGGGGATGGGGCAGTTCGGCGCGAGTCTGAGCCCGCTGGATTGCACGCTCATCGGCCTGGGACGCACGAAGGACAACCAGGCCCTGAAGCCGATCCTCGACAAGGTTGCCCAGCTGGGCCCCGAGCACGAGTTTTCGCACTTCCGCGCCGTGGCGCTGGCGCTCGAGGGGCTAGGGGCGCCGGTGGCCGCCGCCCAGCCGCTGGCGGACCTGCTGCGCAAGCCGGGTATCCGGGGGCACGCGCACGCCACGATCGGCGCGGCGCTCCAGAACCAGCCCGCCGACCCGGAGGACACGACCACGCGCAACCTCTCGCTGCGCGAGCTGGAACTGGCCCGGGTCCTCTACCGTTGCGGGGACAGTGACGGTCTGGCCGAAAAGATCCTGCAAGAATACGCCCACGACCTGCGCGGCCACTACGCCCGCTACGCCCGGGCGGTGCTCCAGTCGAGGAAGAGCGGGGAGGGGAAATAAGAGAGGAGCCAGGGCCATTGTTTGGGGAGGGCAAGCGCTGGGAGGTAAGCGCTGGAGGCAAGCGTCTGGGAGGGCGGGCGTCCCGCCCGCCTGAAAGTCGGGAAAACGTGATCGTGTTCGCTCCGGTCGCCGATGGAGAGAAAGAAAAGAGAAACAAGATGGGAAAATGGGAGAATGAGACAGGGAAGCGCGCCAACCGCAGGCGGGCGGGACGCCCGCCCTCCCAAACCCCCGTCTTTTCATGCGTGAAGTCTTTTCAGATTTTTCTTTTCCGATCCATCACCCCAAGGGGGGAGGAATCTTCCTGTTTCCATTTCAGATGAGTCCTTGACTTAAAAACCGGAAAAGATTGAAACAAGGCCTCCCGAAGAGTCAAAATGCCCCTGGAAGTATAAACAGAAAGGGTGACGTCCGTCGGAAAGATTCATCATGAGAAGTCTCCTGTACTTTGCTCTTTTTTTGTCTATTGCCGCGTTCACGTATGGGCAAGAGAATTCTTATCGCGTTTCAAACGGAGGGGGATTCGAGAGACGCGACCAGAATGGACACTTAGTACAGTTATTTCCCATCCCAACCCCCCTTTCGGAACTCCGCGAAGTCGTTCCCTCCCCGAGTGGCAAGGTCGCGTATCTGGAAATTGTGAATCCGTCAACCCCCAGTGTTCCTTATTCACAGTCTGCCGAACAGGTCTGGGAAAAACCATATGACCCGGAAAGACTCGCTCAGCAACTTCATGTCTGTACCCTGAAGGGCGAAGAGTTGCAGACAATCGATATCAAAATGAAAGACACAATGAGTGCCAATTATCTTCGTTTTCTGGGAGAATCCTATGTGGGCCTGACCTTCGCCTCAAGACGTCGTTGAGAATCGGAATCGTATGTGTCTCTGAAGACGGGCGAGATATGGTCCTTCGACCGGGATTACACGACCCCGGTCTCGGCAGCCGCGTCCCCCAACAATGAGTACCTGTGCTGCCTGTTGACCGATACCGAGACGAGCGCGTCAGCGGTCTTTCTCAATGGGAAGCAGATTTTTCCGTACTACGACAACGCCCCCCGCCTGAAATCTTTCCCACGCGACAAGTTTCAGGAGGCCGACAAAAAGTTCCGAAACTGGGTCGCAGAACACCCGAGCGACAGTTATGACGGAGGCCGGGAAATGTCCTACCCGATCTGGTCACCGGACAGTCACTATGTGATTCTTCTCGTCAACGATGAGAAACGATCCAAGAACCCGGATGACATGAGTAATGCTTACGGCAAGCCCGGAAAAGGGCATTGTCTGGTTTTCGACATCCAAGCCGTCCTGGCGGGAAAACGAATCGAGGAGTATCAAAAGAAGGTTCCGTTTACCGTCTCAAACAAATACCGGCTCTATTCTCTCGACGTGATGTATCCGAGGGTCTGGAGTGAAGATGGCAAACGGCTTTCCGTGAAGTGGGTCGAAAAGGAAGATCAGGAGACGGTTATACAGGTACTCCCCTTTTGATCATTTATCCCTGCATGTCAAGTCGCGATCAGAGGATAACAAACGACAAAGCGCAAAAACAGGGCGGCATTTGAGCAATTGCCGGGAAGAATCTTCATGATTCGGTCGTCGGCTCTTACTGTCGAACATGCCTGGATTCCAGAAAGGAGAATTTGCGCCACTGCCACGGATCGGGCTTGCTAAAAAACCGCGAAAGACGCGAAAAGCGCGAAAAACTGATTTTTCGTGTCTTTCGCGCTTTTCGCGGTCGAATAAGGCCGTTTCCGTTGTACTTGAAATAGTCGCGGCTTGCGTAGATTCTGCGAGAGAGTAGTACAGAAACAAAGAACCGCAAGAACGGACATGATTTACAGGATTGACAAGAGGGTCGGATGAATCTTGTCAATCCTGTAAATCGTGTCCATTTCCCAATGGGGTCCACCTGCGTAAATCTGCGTCCTCTGCGGACTCTTCTCGGTTCACTCCCTTCTTTTCTTGGGAAAGGAACCGGGCGATAACGTTTGATTTCGGGTGTCCCTCCGCGTTACGATGCGCTTGCTTACAGAAAGAGAATCGGGAACGGAGAATCGAACATCTCTCAAGAGTTTGTCCCCAGAAGGAGTCCTTATCATGAATCGTTTCATCTCCATCGCTTCTCTGTTCCTCCTGACACTGTTGAGTTCGGGCTGTTTTAATTCCAGACTAAATGTTACTCAAGACCCAGATTCCCTGCTGACAGCCCATAGCAATGATCGGACAGACATACAACTCCGAGTTACTCAGGACATGGACTCCCTGCTGACGGTCCATATTAATGACCAGACAGATCTTCAATTCCGAAAGATTCCCAATCAGGACTTCTGGATGAGTGTAACCGAGGTCTCGATCGCGCAGATGGAACCGGCTGGGAGATGGCCAAACGCCGAATATGTCTATCTGGGAGATGAACCTGGGTATCAGGAAACATGGCCCGCTATGAATGTCATGCCGCAAGAGATCTTGAATTTCTGTTCCTGGCTGAATAAGCGAGTGACACATGACGTGATCCCCAAGGGATATTCGGTTCGTCTTCCAACAGTTGAAGAGTGGGAAACCGCAGCCAAGTGTGGTACCGATCGGGAGTATCCCTGGGGAAACGAATGGCCACCCGCGAAGTTTACGGATGGGCGTTACCCGAATCTGATGGGAGAAGACCGATTCCCCAAAAGTGGCGCAGAGTTCAAGTTTCGATATGGGAATATGTATTATGGATACCCGGATGGAGAGGAAAATCAGATTCTGGGATACCGGGATGGTTTTCCTGGCCCCTGTCCCGTGGAACAGGCGGGAATGAATGAGTGGGGGATCGTCGGCCTCGCTGGAAATGTTGAGGAATGGTGTTGGGATAGGGGAAAGCAAGATTACGTCCTGAAAGGAGGATGGTGGACCAGTTGTTTCCCTGGGGAATTAAAGATCTCAAGAATTCATGAATTACCAGAAAAGCCTTGGCCATTTGACTCTCGTGTGCGGGATCGCAGAAGTCATTGGGGATCGGGTTTCCGGGTGGTGCTTGCACCGGAAATGAAACAGAAATAATTATCCATCACGCCAAGACGCCAGGACGTAAAGAACCGCAAGAACGGACATGATTTACAGGATTGACAAGATGGTCGGATGAATCTTGTCAATCCTGTAAATCGTGTCCATTTCCCAATGGGGTCCATCTGCGTAAATCGGTGTTATCTGTGGACTCTTCTCGGTTCACTCCCTTCTTTTTTTGGGAAGGAACAGGACGATAACATTTGCTTTCCGATGTCCCTCCACGTTACGATGCGCCTGTTCAAGAAAGAAGTCCGGTTGCGGGGGAACGTCTTTCGTTTTCTCCTGATACTTCTCCAAAACCGGAAACACCTGTCACCCCGGAGGGCTGCCGTCATGTCGCTCCCTGTCGAACATCTGACCGCGTTCGGCTTCCCGCCCGAAACCCTCGAGGCGTGGCGGCGGCAGGGGATCGAGCGACTGTTGCCCCTGCAGGAACAGGCGTTGCGCGAGCACGGGTTTCTGCATGACCGCAACCTGCTGGTTTCGGCGCCCACGTCCTCGGGCAAGACCTTTGTGGCCGAGATGGCCGCGATGCGTCACCTGGACCGGGGCCGCCGCGTGGTCTATCTGGTCCCCACCAAGGCGCTGGCGGAGGAGAAGTTCCGCGCCTTCACGCGCGTATGCGCCCCGCTGGGTTACCGCACGGCCATCGCCACGCGCGAGCGGCCCGACTCGGACCGCCAGGTCCTCGAGGGACGGTACGATCTCCTTGTCGCTGTTTACGAAAAGATGAAAGCCTTTCTCGTGGCCCGGCCCGAGATGCTCGCGGGCATCGGCGCCGTTATCGCCGACGAGGTTCAGACGCTCGGCGAACCGGGCCGGGGCGACACGGTGGACCTGATCCTGACCAAGATCGTCCGCGCGCCCTACTCGACCCAACTGATTCTTCTCTCCGCCGTTCTGGGGGACGACACCCGCCGCCTGGCCGACTGGCTCGGGTGCGAGACCCTCGTGTGGCGCGAGCGGCCCGTCGCCCTGCGCGAAGGGGTCTTCGACGCCGCCACGGCCACCTTCTCCTACCGCGACGCCAACAGCGGACAGCGCGGCGACGAACGTCTCCACGAGACCGTTCTGCCCGCATCCGACGATCCGGCGGGCGACTCGCTGGACGCCGCGCACCGACAGGAAATCCTCCTGCGACTGGCGGCCCACCTGGCCGGGAATGGCGAACAGACGCTTCTCTTCGTCCCGACGCGCTACATGTCGCGCAACTGGGCGCACCTGCTGGCCTCGCGGGTTCAACTGCCCCCGGCGGACGCCATTCTCGACGAGATCCGCGCCTACGAAGACTCGCTCTCGCGCGACCTGCTTGTCGAGACCCTGCGCCAGGGCGTGGCCTTCCACAACGCCGACCTGGCGTGGGACCTGCGCCAGCTCATCGAACGCCACTTCAACAGCGGCGCCATCCGGGTGCTGGTTTCGACCTCGACTCTGGCGCAGGGGGTGAACCTGACGGGGCGCAATGTCCTCCATGTCCCCGATATTGTGGAAACGGACCGTTGGACGGGTCGCCACGCTTTCGTGGCGCTGACCCGCTCGCGGTTCCGTAATCAGGGGGGACGCGGGGCGCGCCTGCGGTCGGGTCAGGACTTCGGACGCTCGATCCTTGTGGCCCGGCACTCGCAGGAGGCGCAGCG
>DAOPYU010000114.1:0-11252 GCA_035353095.1 Candidatus Sumerlaeota bacterium
CCTGTTCCACCGCGTTGCGATCCACCTTGATCTTCAGGGGAACCCCCGGGTCCGCAGAAAGCAGAGGGGTCGTACCGGGACGCAACAAGGCGTAACCGTCATCCTGATGGAGGTCATACTGTCCCCCACCTGTCCCCAGTTTGGCCTCCTTCGCGTCACCATCCGGGAAGCGCGTGAGCAGCGTCGCCACCTCGGCGCTCCACGCGGGTGACAGGAGCATCCCCAACAAGATGCACAGAAAACCCAGCCGTAGAATCGAACACATCGCCACACACTCCTTTCTCCGAAAGCCTGAGACAGCGGAACCGCAACCGAAATGTAAACCACGAAAAGCACGAAAGGACACGAAAACCGCTCTTTCCGTGCCCTTCGTGGTTTTATTTTCGCGGATTGCTTCACTGTCCCCAGATTCTTATTTCCCCGCTTTGAACGGGAGTCCCAACTGGCTGAAGATGAAGGCGTACTCGTCCACGGCCATGTCGATGCGCGTCTTGAGGGGGGCGCCCATGCCGTGGCCTGTGTCGTCGCTCGTGCGGAGCAGAATGGGCGCCTTAGCCGACGTGGCCGCCTGGAGCCGGGCCGTCATCTTGCGCGACTGCATCGGCTGGACGCGCGGATCGTTGGCGCCGGTCATGAACAGCGTCGCCGGATAGGCCGTCCCTTCTTTTACATGGTGGAATGGCGAATACGCATAAAGGGCCTCGAACTGTTTCTTGTCCTTCACCGTCCCATATTCGGGGATGTTGAAACTGCCATTGGGGGACAGTTCCACCCGCAGCATGTCGTAAATCCCCACGCTCGACACCACCACGCGCATCGCGTCGGGGTGCTGCGTGATCATCGCGCCCATCAGGAGACCTCCGTTGCTGCCGCCCTCGATGGCCAGCCGGTCCGGCGCGGTGTAGCCCTTCTTCACCAGGAACGTCATCGCGGCAAAAAAGTCGTCGAACACGTTCTGCTTGTTCAACAGACAGCCCTGCTGGTGCCACTCCTCGCCATACTCGCCCCCGCCGCGGATGTTGGCCTGCGCGAAAATGATTCCCTGGTCCAGAAGAATCCGCCGCATGGCGGAAAACTTCGGCTCCATGCTCGTGCCGAACCCGCCGTAACCCGTCAGAAAGCAGGGATTCTTCCCGTCCAGTTTCGCGCCCTTGGGCATCACGATGTTGATCGGGACCTTGGTGCCATCCTTCGAAATCGCGAACGTGCGCCGCACTTCAGCGTCGCTTAGGTCCACGGGCGACGTACTCCCCAGAGCCGTCTTGACCGTCTTGTTCGTCTTGCCGTCGAACTGATAGAACGTGTTCGGCTCCGTGTAGGAGACCACGGAGAACACCACCGCGTCCCCGCCCAAGGGCGACAACCCGCCCACCGAGGCCACCGCCGGCTGGTCCGGCGCCTGAAGCGGCTTGCCGTCGAGGTCGAACACGCGAAGCTGCGACGGCCCGCCCAACTGATAGACCACGAAGAGCCGCGACTCGGTCGCGACCAGCGTCGGTGGGTCATTGTAGAAACTCGTCAGAATCGTGTCCTGATGTTCGGGCACAATCGTCTTCGCCTCGCTGAGTTTTCCGTCGCGCACCGGCATCTTCAGGATCTTGCCCTTCGGGGCGTTCTGGCGGGAAATCAGAAACAACGTCCCGCCGGGGCCGAACGTCGCCTGGACCGCCTTGTCCTCGAACCGACTGACCTGACGCCACTCCCCCTCGGGTGACCGCAGGTAGAACGCGAACTCGCCGCCATCGCCGTTCTGGACCGTCGCCAGCAGGTAGCCGGTCTCCGGGTTCATCTCGACTTCGATCTCGCCGATGCGCGGCAGGTCGCGTCCCATTTCGTAACGGTCCTGCTCGCCGGGCGTTCCGAACTTATGGAAATACAACTGCAGGTAGAAATCCATGTCCTCGGGCTTGCGCTCGGTGCCGCGGGGGTAGCGGGTGTAGAAGATCCCCTGGCCGTCCGTCGCGAACGCCACATCGCCCCCGGCGGTCCCCCCGTTCACGCGCGGGATCACCTCATACACCTGTTTTCCCGTGGCGGTGTCGAAAATCCAGATGTCCCCGCTCTCCGTCCCCTTTTTCGAGAGGGAGACCGCCACCAGTTTCCCGTCGTGCGAGGGGACATACCAGTCGATCGTCGTAGAACCGGAGGAGTCGAGTTCGTTGGGGTCCACCAGCACGCGCTCGGCGCCCGAGGCGTCCAGGGCCGTGCGAGCCACGAGGAAGGCCTGCTGTTTCGGCGGCTCACTCTTCAGGGTCAGAAACACATCGCCCTCGTGTGTCACGTCGCCGTAGCCGACCGTTTTGGCCGACATGATCTCCGTGATCCGCTTGCGGATCGCCTCGACGTTCGGCAGGTTGTCGAGCGCCGAGCGGGCGTTGGCGTTCTGCGCCTCGCTCCAGGCGCGCACATCCTTGTTTTCCCAGTCCTCGAGCCAGCGGTAATCGTCCGCCACCGTCACGCCGTGATACGTGTCGGTCACTGGTTTTTTCGGGGTTTCGGGCGCCGCGGCGCTCCCCCACCCGGCCACGGCCAGCCACCCCATCGTCAGATACACGCCCATCTTCCGTCCCATTCTGCATCCTCCTTCAAAGAGCGAATTTCCGATTTCTCTGTCACTTTCAGCCCCGGATTGTAACGATCCGCCGGGGGATAGACAAGTGGATAATCCGGGATTGTGTTGCCGCTTCAATCCTTCAGGTTTCTGTCGCCCCTCCGGGGCTTCATCCTATTCTGCGCTTCCTTCCGGGGGTTCCCTTCGGTCACCCCCGGCTACGAACCGTCGCCCCCTTCGGGGGCTGACAACCTCAAAAAACTCGATTTTCTCGAATCCGTCATTTGTAAGGTTGAAGAATCAAGGGTGGCCGTGTTTTGATCGGTTTTGCGGGCGAATGGTCTTTCCCGGGAGTGGGCATCTGAGTGGACAAAGAGGACCGGGTGGACAAAGTGATTCCGATTTTCCTTCTCCTCCCCCCCTTCCCCCATTGCATTCCCGGTTCGGTTTTGTTAAGGTAAAGTGTGATTCTGGGAAGAGAGGGGATGTGAGCATTCCCCACCCCACCCGGATCGCGGATTGAGTAGAGGAGAACGTGTCAACATGCGGATCATGTTAAACGGCAAGATCCACCGTGCCACCGTCACGGGCGCCGACCTCGCGTACGAGGGAAGCATCACGATCGATCCGGAAACACTCGAAGCAGTCAACATGCTCGAATACGAGCAGGTCCATGTCCTCAATGTCAACAACGGCAACCGGTTCGTGACCTACATCATCAAAGGCGTTCCCGGGGCAAACGAAATTCGGATCAATGGCGCGGCCGCCCGCCTGTGCGAGGTCGGCGACAAGGTCATCATCTGTTCGTATGCCGAACTGGAAGAAGAAGCCGCCCGGAAGCACCAGCCCACCGTTGTGTGGGTGGATGAGGGCAATCGGATCGTGCGCCGCTCGCCCGCGTGAGCCGTCCCTGAGTATCGAGCCCCGCGCAATGTCCCTTCCGGCAGTCCTCCGGCCTGCCTGTGTGCGGTCCCTTTGCCCCGTTCGGATAAAGGAGCGCTCACCGTGAAAGAAAAAATGTCGCCCCCCTATCGTTATCTTTTCGGTCCGGTGCCCTCGCGCCGAATGGGCCTCTCGCTCGGAATTGATCTGACCCCGCCGAAAACGTGCAGCTACGATTGTATCTATTGCCAACTGGGCCGAACCACCCATCACACGATCGAACGGCGCGAGTGGGTTCCGCTCAAGGACGTCCTCGCGGAGCTCGAACGCTGGTACGCTTCGGGCGCCACGGCCGACATCCTGACCCTGGCGGGATCGGGTGAGCCCACGCTCCACACCGGGTTCGGCGAGGTACTGCGCGCCATCAAGCGGCTCGGAACCATCCCGTGCGCGCTGCTCACCAACGGCTCGCTCCTGCACCTGCCCGAGGTGCGCCGGGACGCCTGCGAGGCAGCGATCGTCAAGGTCACCCTGAGCGTGTCGAACGAAACCGACTGGCAGCGCATCCATCGGCCCGCCCCCGGTCTGTACTTCCGCGACGCGCTCGGGGGTCTGCGCGCCCTGCGCCAGGAATACAAGGGAGAACTCTGGATCGAGGTCATGCTGATGGGCGGGACGGGTACCGGGGTGGACATCCGCGAGCTGGCGGAGTTCATCGTCCCCCTGCGCGCCGAGCGGGTTCAGATCAACACGCCTGTGCGTCCGCCTGCCGACTCGGGGGTCTGCTGTCTGTCGGGACAGGATCTCGAGAACATCGCCCGCCTGTTCGGTTCACGCGCCGAGGTCATCGGGCACTTCAAGGGCACGGCTCCCTCGACAGCCCCCCTGAGCGACGAGGTGATTCTGGCGCTGGTTCTGCGCCACCCCTGCACGTCGGCCGACGTGGCCACCGCCCTGGGGCTCGAGACCTCCGATGCCGCGCGACGCCTGGAACGGCTCACCCAGAGCGGGCAGATCCGCGCCATCCTGTCGGCGGGGTCCTGTTACTACGGCGCGCCGCCTGCCCCCCTGGCGCCTCACAGCCCGGGAGAGAACCTGTAAGGGACCGCGGAATAGACGACATTTCCAGAACCGAGAGAAAAGATTTGGAACCCTTCAGCCATTCTCTGGGAGTGGGGGACCGAATGAAGATTTTCCGCAGAGCCTGTGTGCAAAGTCTTCGGGTTGAGGTTTTCTTCGGTTTCTTACGCCCGCCATCTATAAAACGGCCATTTTCGAGAAAAGACGGGGTTTCCCGGGACCGCCAATCTCCCGATTGGCGCAGTCAGACAAACCTCATCCCAAAGGTAACCGAGACAATATCATTTTCGCCCCGTCATATAGGGAAGGACAAAAGCCTCGTTTCCTGTTTTTCGCTGCGGTTTTCAGTTCCACGCGCAAAGGGTGACTCCCCCCCCCGCCAATCAGGAGATTGGCGGTCCCGGGGAAAGGACTTTTCACACAGGCTCTCAGACCGTAAACCCCTTCTCCGGGAAACGGGGTTACGAAAATTCAGATACAACGAAGGGCAACAAACCCCTTGGATTGCTGAGTCAAGGGGATTACAATGCCCTCGAGCTGGCTTCGGCAAGCCGCATGAGTCCATTCCTCTTCCTCAAACTGAATGTTTCACCTCGCGCCCATGTCCGACTTTCTCACTTCCGTTGATCCCACCCTGCTCATTCCCGGCATTCTGCTCTGCCTGATGGGTTGGACGCTTTACTGGATCAGCCTGAACCTGACCGGCGGGCTGACAGGGGGCGCAGCGGGAGTGGCCGCCGTTTACCTGGCGGCGGGGCTCCTGAAGGTGGACCCCAACACGATGGTCTGGCTGGTGCCGCTGGGAGGCGTGTGCGGTCTGGCCCTGGGGATTTTCTTCATGCGGGGCCTCCACCGCTTCCTTTTCTTTTTCGCCGGTTCCGCCCTGGGACTGGCGGTGGGCGACCGGCTCTTCGCGTGGGCCTCGCTTCAGGTCGCCTCCGCCCAGCAGAATCCGGTTCTCTGGCGGGCCGGTTGCGCAATTCTTTGCTCGCTGGCAGGCGGGGTGATCCTGCTCTGGGGGTCGCGGTGGGTGATCGCGCTGGCCACGGCCGTGGCCGGTTCGCTCCTGATCGTGCTATCGGTGAGCGATCCGCTCTTCCTGCTCGCCCTCGCGCCGCTCATCCCCACTTCCTTCCTCTTTCAGATGGGCGTGTTGCGCCGTCTCCTTCCCGATCCGAGACGCCACCGGGAGATCGAAGAAGAATACGAGGAGTGAGAAACCGCTACACACGGGCGTGTGGAAAATTTCGGCGAGAGAGTCGTACGAAACAGACAAAAACCCGGAGACTGCGTTTTTCGTGCTATCTCGCAGAATCTACGCAAGCCGCGTGTATTTATAGCGCGACGGCCCTCAAAAAACGCCCCTGTCGGGGCAATAAATTTGGTTGCGGCTTCGCTGCGCCAAGTCTTTCGTGTGTTTCTGGTTCACCAGTCGGTTCTCGACATGATCATGAACACATCGCGGTTTTGGGAATTCAGGAAAATTGTCGCACGACAGCAGGTTTCCCGGGCTTCGCATTTTCTGCGCCTTACACCCAGTTGCAATCAAAAGGATACCGAAGACCGCTTAACCACGAAAGGCATAAAATTACCTGGCGCAGCAAAAGCCGCAACCCATCTGCAGGGGGGGACCCGTGTGTCCACGTTACCGAGAAAGTGGCTCCAAGGGAAAGACCAACAAGAGGTCAATGAATGGGGATGTAGAGAATCATCGCGCAGAGACGCGGAGACGCAGAGGAGGTAAATCGGCAAGATTCCAGGACATCAGAGATGGGGTTCTCTGCGGCTCTGCGCCTCCGCGCGATGATTTTTTCTCAATCGGTTTTTCGTTTGGTTGCGGCTCCGCTGCGCCAGGACCTTCGTTTCTTTTCCTGGTTGAAGAAAGCGGTTTCAACACGACCCTCATCACGTGGGTTTGTGTCACCTTGAATGCAAATTCGTATGACACGGTTTCCCAGTGCTCCCAGGGTTTAGAGAAAAAGGGACGGGGCCTCGCGATCGAGACCCCGTCCCTTTTTCTGTGACATCCGGGGGAAGCCCCCCCGTGTTCTCGGATCAATAGATCCAGAGCAGTTCGCGGTACTTCGGCATCGGCCAGAGATTATCGTCCACATACTGTTCGAGTTCGTCGGCGGCTGCGCGACACTCGGACATGAGCGGCAGAACCGAATTGCGGTACATCCGGGCCTTCTCGAGCGAGGAACCCTTCGCCTCGTCGGCGCGCGTACGGATGTCATCCAACGCCTTGAGGTTGCGCTTGAGAGCCGAGACATTACGCGTCAACACGTCCAGAAGCGACTTCTGCGCCGAGACATCCACGTCTTCGCCCATGGCCGCACGCAGCGAGAGGACCGTGTCGGCCACCTGTTTCTGGTACTCGAGAGCGGCAGGCAGGATCATCGTGCGACCGATGCTCGCGGTCAGCTGCGCCTCGATGGAAATGGTCGTCGAGTAGTTGTCGAGCAGAATTTCCTGACGCGAGTACACTTCGCGTTCGCTCAGCACCTTGTTGCTCGTGAAGATCCCGACGATCTCCTTGTCGGTGAAGTGCTCAAGCGCGTCCACCGTGTTGCGCAGGTTGGGCAGCCCCCGTTTACCCGCTTCGATCGCCCACTCGGCGCTGTAGTTGTCCCCATTGAAAATGATCGGCTTGTGCTCGGTGAAATACTTCGTGAGCAGTTTCTGGATCACGCTGTTCAGGTCGCTGCCCTTCTTATCGAGTTCCTTCTCGAAGTCGGTGGCGATTTCGTCAAGCGCTGCCGCAACCGCCGTGTTGATGGCGATATTGGCCGGCGCCACAGTCTGACTGGAACCGACTGCGCGAAACTCGAAGCGATTACCCGTGAACGCGAACGGCGAGGTGCGGTTGCGGTCCGACGCGTCCTTGGGCAGCGGGGGCAGCGTCGTCACGCCGACCTTCAGAACGCCCCCCTTGGCACCCTTGAACTTCTTGCCCGAGACGATGGACTCGACCACTTCTCCCAACAGATCGCCCAGATAGACCGACAGAATGGCGGGCGGCGCTTCGTGCGCGCCCAGACGGTGGTCGTTGGCCGCTGAAGCCACCGAAATGCGGATGGCCGTCCCATATTTGTGGACCGCGCGCAACACCGCCGCCAGGAAAATCAGGAACTGCGCGTTGTCCTGGGGCGTTTCCCCCGGATCGAGCAGATTGTTGCCTTCCGAGTCGCACATGGACCAGTTGTTGTGCTTCCCGCTGCCGTTCACACCCTTGAAGGGTTTCTCGTGCAGCAGACAGACCAGGCCGTGCTCTTCGGCCGTCGAACGCAACGTTTCCATGACCAGCATGTTGTGGTCGCATCCCACGTTGGCCGCCTCGAAAACCGGGGCGATTTCAAACTGAGCGGGCGCCACCTCGTTGTGACGAGTCTTGACCGGAATCCCGAGTTTGAACAATTTGTACTCGGCATCGGCCATGAACGCCAGCACCCGGCTGCGGATCGCGCCGAAGTAGTGGTCGCTCATTTCCTGGCCCTTGGGGGGCTTCGAACCATAGAGCGTACGGCCGGCGTTGATCAGGTCGGGGCGCTGCAGAAAGAGGCGTTTGTCCACCAGAAAGTATTCCTGCTCGGGGCCCACCGTGGTGTTGACAAAGGCCGAGTTCTTGTTGAAGAGCCGCAGGATACGCATGGCTTGAGTGGACAGAGCCTCGATCGAACGCAGAAGCGGCGTCTTACGGTCGAGCGCCTCCCCCGTGTAGGAACAGAAAGCCGTCGGGATGCAGAGTGTGCGGCCATTGGGGCTTTCCAGAATGAACGCGGGCGACGTGGGGTCCCACGCCGTGTAACCACGCGCCTCGAACGTGGCGCGAATCCCACCGGACGGGAACGACGATGCATCCGGTTCACCCTGAATCAACATCTTTCCCGAGAACTCGGTGATGATGTGACCGTCGGAAGTCGGCGTGATGAACGAATCGTGCTTCTCGGCCGTCAAACCCGTCATGGGTTGAAACCAGTGGGTGTAGTGCGTGGCGCCCAACTCGAGCGCCCAATCCTTCATGGCGTTGGCGATGGCATCGGCCATGGTCACATCCAACGGCTTACGCTCGCGGATGGACTTGAGAAACGCCTTGTAGATCGGCTTGGGAAGCCGTTCGCGCAGAGCACGTTCCCCGAACACAAACCGCCCATACATTTCCGAAAGCGGTTCCTTCTTGTAGTCAATATCCGCCTTGACCGGCTGAGTGTTGGCAATCTGATCAATCGCTTCTTTTCTGTAATTGACCCAACTCATCTGGTTTTCTCCTCCCTGGTTGTCTTGAGCCTTGCCTTGGGCAAGCTCGAAGTTTGCGATGGCCTGCCGGAATCCATCCCTTGCGACGCCTGGACCGGTACGGAACTCCAGATGCCCCGGACGCTCACGCCAGCCGCTTATTCCTGATGATTTTGTGTTACTTTACTCTTCTCCCCCCCAAAAAGACAATTCAAATGTCTGGCGGTCCCTTTGTTCACCCGGAGAAACACCCAACACTTCGTGCCCCCACACTTGCGGGGGGGAAAACATGTGGGGACACGAAGCGGGGTATCATGGCCTGGTCCCAGTTCCAGCCCATGAGCGTTCTTGAAGGTGTTCCTTCCTCAAACCCGTCTTGTCTGTCTCGCCAAGACCGTCACCGGTCTGTTCCTGACCCTCTCTTTCGAGAGCAATTGAGATGCCAGACTCGGATTCTCATCACAAATGACTGATATCAGGATGGATACGGGGTTTCCATATAGAATCGGACACCGACACGACCTACGTTCTGGTAGGATTCAATCCGAATGACCCACGAAAATGTAGGAATGAGACTTGGGAACAATGAAAACGCGGTGACACGCGCCCATGCGCCTGCCACCGCGTTGAGAACTTTTCCAGAAACGGGAGACGCTTCCCCTCTCCCTATTCTTTCGCCTTCGAGGCACAACAGGCCGCATGTTTCTTGGAGGCCGCCACAAACTCCCGGAAAAGCGGATGGGGTTTGAGGGGACGAGACTTGAACTCCGGGTGGAACTGACACGCCACAAACCACGGATGCTCGGGGATCTCGATAATTTCGACCAGTTTCGAGTCGAGGGTCGTGCCGGCCAGCAAAAGCCCCTGCTTGACAAACTCCTCGCGGAAGCGATTGTTGACTTCGTAACGGTGGCGGTGACGCTCGGAGACCTGGTCCACCCCATAGGCCTGATAGGCCTTGGAATCCAGGCTCAGCTGGCAGGAATAGGCCCCCAGCCGCATGGTCCCCCCCAGGGACGTGATGGATTTCTGCGTGGCGAGCAGGTCAATGACGGGGTAGGGCGTATCGCTGTCGAATTCCGTGCTGTTGGCGTCCTTCATTCCCGTCACATTGCGGGCAAACTCGATGAGCGCGCACTGCATGCCCAAGCAGATGCCAAAGAAGGGCACACGGTTCTCTCGCGCCCAGCGAACCGCCCGGATCTTCCCCTCGATCCCCCGAATACCGAATCCGCCGGGAATCAGAATCCCATGCAGGTCGCCCAGCATCTCCTCGAGATTCTTCTCGTCAATCAGTTCCGAATCAATGCGTTTGAGGTCCAGTTCGACATCGTTGGCAATGGCGCCGTGACGCAACGACTCGTAAATACTCTTATAGGCGTCCTGCAGCTCGATGTACTTGCCCACCACCCCAATGCGGACCTTGCCGCAGCAGGCCTTGGCGCGCTCGACCATCGAGGTCCAGTCACTCAGATCCGCGTCCATGCGCTTGTTCAAGCCCAGTTTCTTCATGATCGTGGTGTCAATGCCCTGTTCGGCCAGGCGCAGGGGGATTTCATAGATCTCCGGGACATCCACCGCTTCGAAGACGCAATCGGCCCCAACATTACAGAACAGGGCGATCTTGGCGCGGTTCCCCTCGCCGATATGCCCGCCACTGCGGCAGATCAGGATATCGGGCTGGATGCCGATCTCGCGCAGTTCGCGCACCGAATGCTGCGTCGGCTTGGTTTTCACTTCCCCCGCCGCACTCAGGAACGGCAGCAGCGTCAAGTGGATATAGAGGACGTTCTCGCGCCCGATGTCGTAGGGCATCTGACGCAGAGCCTCGAGGAACGGCTGCCCCTCGATGTCGCCGACCGTCCCGCCGATTTCGGTCAGAATCACGTCGTACACATCGTGATCGGCCAGGCGCAGGATGCGGCTCTTGATTTCGTCCGTGATGTGGGGAATGACCTGAACGGTGCTGCCCAGATAGTCCCCGTGGCGCTCCTTGTTGATGACCGACTGGTAGATCTGGCCCGTGGTGATATTGTTGTCCCGCGACATGGTGGCCGTGGTGAAGCGCTCGTAGTGTCCCAGATCCAGGTCGGTCTCCGTGCCGTCGTCGGTCACATAAACTTCGCCGTGCTGGAAAGGGCTCATGGTGCCGGGGTCCACATTGATATACGGGTCTATTTTCTGCATGGTGACCCGTAAGCCGTGCGCTTCCAGCAAATTAGCAATCGAGGCGCTCGCGATGCCTTTCCCGAGGGATGACACCACGCCGCCTGTAACAAAAATGAACTTCGTCATGTTTTTGATTTTCCTCCTGCGACATGCCAAATCACAAACTCTCAGCAGGGCCCTACTATATTCGACTCGGGGGGCAGGATGCCAGAAGATTTTCAGGATGTTTTTCACAGTCCGCCTTTCCTGTCCGAAAAAGTTTTCCTGCTTGCACCTTCCAAGTGGCTTGCATACAATAATCGAGCAGGCCGAGTGGGCTGTTTTTTTTCCAAGA
>DAOPYU010000115.1:0-11162 GCA_035353095.1 Candidatus Sumerlaeota bacterium
GTGGTTCTTCATGATCCCGAACCGCGAGACCGCCAACGAATCCGATCCCAGTTCGCTCACCGTACTGGCCACATACAGATCCAATCCCTGAATCACCGAAACGACCAGAATCACCGCCGTGACACTGATGGAAATCCCCAGCAACGTCAGAAAACTCCGCAACGGGTTCGCGAACAAGGAAGACACGGCGATACGGACCCCATCCGTCCATTTCATGAGGAAGGTTCATCCTCTTCCAGAGAACCGGTATCCTGAACCACGCTGGCAGCGCGTTTCAACCGGCCCGGCCGGTCGCTCTCGATCTGCCCATCCCGGATAAAAATGATCCGCTCGGCGTTCTCCGCCACTTCCGGGTTATGCGTCACCAGGATGATCGTATTGCCCATCCGATGCAGCTGCGCAAACAGGTCCAGGATTTCCTCGCCCGTGACGGTGTCCAGGTTCCCGGTCGGTTCGTCGGCCAGAACCAGGCTGGGCCGGGTCACCAGCGCCCGGGCAACAGCCACCCGCTGGCACTGTCCTCCCGAGAGTTGGTTGGGCCGGTGCAGCATCCGCTTGGACAAGCCAACGATCTCAAGCGCCTTGCTCGCCCGTTCGAGCCGCTCCTCTTTATTGATCCCCGCATAGACCAGAGGCAACTCCACATTGCGCAAACTGCTCAGACGCGACAGGAGGTTGAACGTCTGGAAGACAAATCCGATTTCATTGTTGCGGGCCCGGGCCAGTTCATCGTCCGTCATGGAACTCACGAGGCGTCCACTCAAGTGGTAGGAACCTTTCGACGGGGTATCCAGACACCCGAGAACATTCATCAGGGTGGACTTGCCCGAACCCGATGGCCCGACAATAGCCACATACTCGTTCCGCCGGACCGAGAGCGAAACCCCGCGCAAGGCATGAACCGATTCCGCCCCCAGTTCATAGCTCCGCCAGATATCGCTCAGGTGAATCACCATGTTGTCATCGGGAACGGTTGGAGGGGTTGTGCCCACGGGTCTGTTTTCCTTCCTGCTGATTCGAGCCACTTCGGTATCCGGTCAGAAACCGGTACCCGCCTCATTTCGCCTTTTCGACGAAACGCGTTAATCCTCTTTCTTCTTATCCTTCTCTCCCAACTCCAATCCCGGAATCCCCTTGTCCTCTTCCACCAGCGTCCATTCCATCAGATTCCGCAACGATTTCAGAGGCCCCGTAACGATTTTATCCCCCACTTGAAGTCCTTCGAGAATTTCCACCTGTTCCTCGCCCATTACGCCCGTCTTCACCGGACGGAAATGCGCAAACCCATCCTCGCCCATTACAAAGACCCCCGAGAGTTCCTTCTTTTTTTCCTTTTTTGATCCACTTCCGTCGGGACTTCCCTCCCCCTTGGATTGCGGCGCGGCTTGCGCGTCTGGGATTTTCTTGGCCGAAAAAAGCGAGGCCAGTACCCCTTTCTTTTCCTCCACCGGTTTGGGGGGCGCCACGTACTTGCCGTCCTTATCAATCTCCACTTCGCGGGCCGTCAACGCCTGAATGGGAATGCCCAGCACGTTGCTCCGCGTGTCCACGGTGATTTCCGCCTCACACGACATTCCCACCCGCAGTTTTTCCGGCGGATTCACGATCGTAACCACCACCTCGAAATCCTTTCCTTCCTGCGTATTGGAACCGGTCTGTTTCTGAATCGGCGCCGAACCAATTTCCGTAATCGTTCCCGAAAGCGGGGTGTCCTGCAGGGCGTCAATGTCAATCTTGACGGGCTGCTTGAGCGCCACGCGCGTGATATCCGTTTCGTCCACTTCCAACTTGGCCTCAATGGCCGAAAGGTTGGCGATCGTCATCAGGGTGGCCTGAGGATTGGACTGAATACCGGGCACCGCCCGCTCGCCCACTTCCACATTGAGCTGCACGATCACTCCATCGAGCGGCGATGTGATGGTCACCTTCTTGAACTGGTCCTTAGCCCGGTCCAGACTGGCCTTTGCGCTGGCCAGACTCTGTTCCGCCGCCGTCTTGGACGCCTTCTGCTGTTCGATGGTCAATTCATTCACCTGCAGTTGCGATTCGCCCTGCTTGACCCGGCTCTTGGCCGACTCGACCCGGCGAATGGAAATGTTGTATTTGGCTTCCTGAACCTCATACTCCTCGCGCGACAGGGTTTTACTATCCACGAGTTGCTTCTGACGCTTCAGGGACGATTCGTCCCGGGCGCGCGTGATTTCCGCCTCCGCCAGATCCTGCCGGGCCACCTCAATCTGCTCCTTCTGGCGGTCCAGTTCAACCTGAGCCCCAGCCAGCGACGCCTCGGCCCGCTTGATCTCCGCCAGCGCCCCATCGTAGCGGGCCTGTTCCCCCGACATCTCGGTTCTGGACTGGAAATCGTCAATGTGCAACAACACATCGCCCTTGGTGACCCGTTGTCCTTCCACCACGGGCAGATCCACGATCACGCCCGCCACTTCCGTCTGAATGTCCACCATGTCATGCGTCTGAATTTCCCCAGAGGAACGCACAATGGCTCTCAGTTTCTCGACCTGGTCGGACTGGGTCACCTTGACCGGAGTCGGCTTGGGACGCAGACTGCGGATATAACCATATCCTCCGCCTCCCACCAGAATCAGCAGAAAGATGAATAGAAAAGGATGCTTGCGAATCATGCCAGTCTCCGGCCTCTAAGATAGTGCCCTCGGTTGAGTCAAATATCACGTTGCCACGTGAAAAGTATTGAGCGTTTCGCAGAATGTCAAGTCTCAACATACATAAAAATTACAGAGTGTTTATGGACACTCCCGACGGCTCCCCCGTTCGGGTGCCGCCCAATCGCCCCGCACGACCGTTCCCGCATCGTCCCGGTGCGAGGGTTCCTCGGTTCCAGTCTTTCAAGCAATCGCTGAGCCATCTCAAAAACAGCACTGCAACTCCTTGGAAATCAATTGAATATCCTAAACATTCCACAAGGATGAACGAGCCGACTCTGGTCTATTTCCACACGTTGCGGTGTCCAGTGCCATCTGTGGCGCCTCATGCCACAATCCCTTTCCTTCATATAGACGATCGGAATGCGATTTTGTTTGAAACTTTTTTTAAAAAAATACGTCGGGCAGACAGAACAGGAATGAGGCCCTGAAGTCGCGGGGGAAGGGCGAAGCACAAACCTCCCTTGAGGAGGTGAAACGCCCCCCTTCTATTTGAATTCGATCTGGAAGATCCGGCTGATGCGCTGTTTCAAGTCGTCCGGGGCAAAAGGCTTGGCCAGATATTCCGCCACGCCAGCCTGTTTGCCCTGAACCACCATTTGCTGGGTGATCGTGGAACTGGCGACAATCACCTGCAGATTGTACAATTCCTTGCGGCTCTTCAACGCCCGCACCAGTTCCAAGCCCCCCATGTCGGGCATGTTCCAGTCCGTAATGACCAGATCAAACGGTTCGGCCTTGACCTTGTCGAGCGCTTCCGGCCCACTCCCCGCCTCGGCGATGGTCCGCACCCCAATCAGACTTAGAATTTTGGCCATAATGCGGCGCATGGACGGGTAGTCGTCCACCAGCAGAACCCGCAATCGCTCGAAACGCATCATCTCGGCATAAATCCGACCGATGTGCTGTCCGAGCGCATCGGCTGTAAACGGCTTGATCATATACCCGGAACACCCCATATCGAGGGCCTGGTTGACCGTATCCTGCGATTCCTCGGCCGTCATCACCAAAACCGGCAAACCGCGAAGTTTCTCGTCGCCCTGAATGGCCTTGAGGAAATCCAGACCGGACATGGCGGGCATGTTCCAGTCGGTAATCACCAGATCGAATTTCTCGAATCGCAGTTTGGAGAGGGCGGCATTGCCATCCACCGCTTCCTGAATATCGCTGAATCCCAACTGCCCGAGGGTCGCCCGCACAATCTTGCGCATGCTGGCGATATCATCCACAATCAGAAATTTGAGGTTTGGAATGAAAGACATCGAAACGCGCCTTGAGACAAAGTCCCGACCCGAACACAACTGACTTGAATTTAATGGGCCGGAAGAGGACAGTCAAGCAGAGAAAAGGCGTACAAGCAATCATTCTCCCAAATCGGAAGGGACCAACAGGCCCGATTCTTGATAGGTTGCCCGGAGGGGAGTCTCAGGCAGTACAAGTTCTGACACTTGCCGGCCCACTTGACGTCTGGAGTACCCGGGAAAATCGCAAATCGCGCACAGGCGTCAGTCTTCTGACGGCAGAACGGTTTCCGGGACTCCAATCCCCCAGAACCGAGGTCCGGCTCTCAAGCCGGAAAAATCCTGGAAAGGTACATCCAGAGAGGGGTTTCTCATGCGCTCCTGTTTCCACTCCGCAACGGTTCTCGTCACGCTGGCTTACCTGATGCTGGCCTTGCCTGCCGGAGCCAGCCGCCCGGGCGACCGCGCTCTCGGTCTTGAACCCGATCCCCGGCAACGCACCATGATCGCCTTCTATACGGACCTCCACCAGGAAGGCAAACCGATGCTCATTACGGTGGACTCGGCCCTCTGGGCGGTTCACCTCCTGCGCGAACAGACGCGGGCCCAGTTGGAAACCGCGATCCTGACCCCTCGGCTCCAAACCGTCCTCGAGACGCTGGAAAAATCCCTGAACGCGTCGGGTGAAGAAACGCCCCGTTGGATTCAGCTCGATTCCGGACGGGTCAATCTGCCGTCCCCCCTGGCGGAACCTGCCCGCCGCGCCCGACTTTATGTCCAGACCGCCCGAATGCTTCTGGCGGGCGAGACGCCCCCTCCCCCCCTCCAGGCAGAATGGAACAGGATTCAGACTCACGAAACCTGGGCCTTCTCGGATGTATTCGACCAGAAACTCGACTACGCTTCTCTGGAACCTCGCGGTCAATCGCTCCGTACCGAAACTCTGCGGTGTTATTATCGGAGTTCCCGTTACCTGGGGAACCTGCTCCTTCGACTCGACCAGAAGTCGGCCCGGAAGACCGGCCAGCCCTTCGATCATCCTCTGCTGGAAGGGGGATGGTTTCAGGGGGTCCACACCAGTTGGACCGACGACCGGAAACGCGGGGAAATGGCCCGGCTCGAAGCGCAATACCCCTCGCAAGGCCTGGTGGAAATGCGCGCGGCGGCCCTTCTGTCCCTGATTCTGGAAAACACCCATCTTTCCCCGGAACAAACCGCCCTGGATGTCTGGAAGGAAATGGACGCCGCCGAAACACAATGGTCGGGACTGAGCCCGGACCTCGATCCCCCCGCCCTGCTGGCCAGTTTGAAAACATGTGTCCCCAAACCGGGAACTCTGGAACGGACAATCGAGTTCCTGGGCGACGACTACGACACCCTGACCTGGCTGGCCTGGCTTGAAGCCCGCCTGCAACCTCTTACCTGCTGTCAGACCCCGGACTCGGGCCGACGGGGATTCTCAATCTGCGGACGCCGGTATCTCCCCGACAGCCGAATTCTGCTCGCCATGCGCTCGAACGACACGTGGCCGGGCCGCGGCAACGCCGGCGGGGGACGGGCCTTCACCAGTGTACCGGGTCCTGACGGGGCAACCATCCGGGGCGGGGTACGAGGGCTCGATCTGCTGGCGGCCATGGGAAATCCTCAGGCGTCGCTGCTCCTCAAACGCGACAAGGATTTTCAATACTTCGGGATGGACCACCAGAAAAAACTGGCACAGGAGGTCTGGAAGAGTTACCTGCCTGAAGAAAAAGGGTTCTTCCGGAAACTGGGCGACGCCTTCAGTTTTGCAAACAGGGCAAACGATCCGTCTGAGGGCGCGAGGTCCATTGAACAACTCCTGACTCAGGCGATCGAGCAAACCGCCGGCGCGTTGTCTCTCCGAAACCTGCCGGATTACACCCGCCAGACGGATCATGAGTTCCTCCGAGCCAACTCGGCCCTGGCTTTCTGGGCCTCCCTTCAGCGGGAATCCGAACTGCCTGAACCCACTCAGCCCCTTGAGAAAGCCGTGGAGAATCCCCTGTCTTCCCATCCGGACACGTTGACCACCGGGACGACCGCTTGGACGTGTTGTTATGTTGATCCCAACCCGGTCCTCTACAATACCCTGGCCCACACAGCCAGCCAGATGGCGGTCGTTCTGGAAAAATCCAGCCGACTTTCGACCCCCTTTGTTCAGAATGCCCGTTCCTTGGAGCGGCTTTTGAAAACCCTGGAACGGGTTGCGCTCCAGCAGGCCGGAAAAACCTTCCGAATCTCTCCCGAAGACCAGAAAACCCTGTGCGAATGGGGACCTTCCCTCTCCCGTGCGCTCAAATTACCCCCCGAAGAGGCGATCCGGATCGGTTTCCGATTCGATGAATCGGTCCCCACAATCGCCACCCTCCAGAATCGGGGAGGCGCCGCTTTTCAAGCGGGTGTCGGCCCGCTCTGGTCCGTGACGACCAGCGCCCCCATTCTGGGTCAGGATATTCAGGTGACCGGCGCTCTCCTGCCCTATTTTGAGGCCAAACGCCCCGAGGAAAAGGCCTGGACGGCAGCCCAGTGGCGGGAGCTGCACCAGAAGCAGGAACCACTCGCCCCGACCCTGTTGCGGGAGTGTTCCACTTTTCAGAAGCTCCTGCCCCGCTTCCCCCGCTATTTCGAGGCCTCGTATCAAACCCAGCTGAACCTGCCGGTTCAGGGCGTTTCGGACACCTCCCGGCCACACGAGAAAGGGACCCCTGCCATCGCCGACACTCCGGTTCTCCCGATTCCCCCTGTTTTCACCCCGACACAGTCTGATTTTACAGAGCACTGACAAAAGAAATGTTATAGATCCACACAGACCGGTATACATTCAGATAATTCACTCAATTCCCCTATAATCAATCTCCTGAGATGCAACCATCGAAAATGGGGAGGCCGGATGGGGGGATTTTCCCCGTTTTCGCCTGCCCATTCGCAATTTCTTCCTTGTTTCTCGCGTCATTCTTGTTATTCTAGGGATTGATTGTCGGCTCGGTCTCCGAGCCGAAAGGACAGGTTTCTCGGTTTTTCCCCAGCCTGTCCCCAAGACCCTGAACACCGACAGAGCACGGGTCCGCCGGTGGAGTGAAAGAATCCGTTCCGAGAACATGACTCTTTACGAAGGCAATTTTCTGGCGCTTGGAGCGGCATTTTGTTGGACAGCCAGCACGCTTTTTTTCTCTGAAGCGGGCCGGCGCATTGGATCTCTGCCGGTCAATGTGATCCGGTTGGCTCTGGCGCTGGTTTTTCTTTCAGTTTATGGTCGGGTGGCGCGGGGGTTATGGTTGCCGACCGATTTTTCCCGGGAGAATTGGTTCTGGCTCTCCCTTTCCGGTTTTGTCGGCTTCTTCCTCGGAGACCTGTTCCTGTTTCGCGCCATGGTCCTCATCGGTCCGCGCCTTTCGTCTCTTCTGATGGCGCTGGCCCCTCCCATCGCCGCTCTGACCAGTTGGCTCTGGATGAACGAAACGCTGGGGTTGCGGGAAATCCTCGGCATGATGATCACCATCGTCGGGGTGGGGTGGGTCGTGCTGGAGCGCCCGGTCAATTCGGACGGTCAGGCAATCCGGGTCTCGCCAGTCGGTGTGCTTCTGGCAATTCTGGGAGCCGCCGGCCAGGGGGTAGGCCTGGTTATGTCCAAGCAGGGGATGTTGAACAGTTCCCCGGGGCTGAGCACCGCGATGGCCTCCACCCAGATCCGAGCCATTACCGGCCTGTCCGCCTTTCTTCTCTTGAGTCTTTTCATGCGGCGCCTCAGGAAATTAGTCCTCGCCACCCGCAACCTGCCCGCCCTGGGTCTCACGACCGGCGGCGCGATTGCCGGGCCCTTCCTTGGGGTCGCCTTCCTGATGCGCGCCATCCAGATCATCCCAGCCGGCGTGGCCCAGACCATCACGGCCACCGTGCCGGTGCTGATTTTGCCCGTGTTGATTCTGTTTTACAAGGAACGCATCAGTTGGCGTGCCGCCCTGGGAGCCGTGATTGCCGTGGGCGGTATTTCCCTGTTGTTCCTGCACCCCCTCCCCCCGACTCCACCTTCCGAATAGACGCTCAAGAGGAAACCCCATGTATTTCACACGCCCCTCACTCGTTCTTCTCCTGATCCTGCTCCTGAACCTGACCGCGTGGCCCCTTCAGAGTTCCGCCGAAACCGCCCGGAAGCCGTCCAAAACGGTTCCGGCCAAAAGCGCACCGGCTCCCAAGGCCGGTAAGTCGGTCAAAGCCAAAACCGCCCCCGCCCGCAAACCCACCCCTGTTCCAACGCCGGAACCGACACCGGCAACCACACCTCAGCCGTCCCCCACCGATGATACTCCCCCGACGTCCGGTTCGGCCACCGTCCTCTCTCCTACCCCAGTCCCTGCGCCCGCAGGCACGACTTATCCCAGCCAGAACGCAGAAGCGCTCCAGGCACTGCGAACCGACATTGACGTGCTTCTGTCTTCGTCGGCTCTGGCCAGCGCCCACGTGGGACTGATTGCCGAATCCCTCAATACCGGTGTCGTCCTGTATGAACACGACGCCGACAAGACCTTCCTGCCCGCGTCCAATCTGAAACTCTTCACCACAGCCGCGGCCCTGGACCGTCTGGGACCGGATTTCCACTATGAAACCCACCTCTTGTCAACGGACCCGAACCTGACCGATGGGACGATTGACGGTTACCTCTATGTCAAGGGGTCCGGCGATCCCACCTTTGCTCCCCGTTTCCACGGAGGCAATACGCTGGCGCCGTTTCAGGCCTGGGCCAAGCAACTGAAGGAACGGGGTATCACCCGCATCACCGAAGGAATCATCGGGGACGACAGCGCCTTTGATGACGATGGAATCGCTCCCGGCTGGGCGTGGAACTACCTGGACACCTGGTACGCTGCCGAAACCAGTGGATTGTCCCTGAACGACAATTGTTACGACGTGCTCCTCTCGCCGGGCGGTCAGGTGGGAAACCCGGTCCAGCTCGAGGTCGTCAGTCCGCGCAAGGCCAACGGCCAGTGGAGCATCACCGCCACAACCACAAACCGCACGAGCACACGGAATTACGCGGACAGCCAGATCCGCTTCCTGCCGACTCCGGGCGGAGAAACGACCGAGATCGCGGGCACCATGCCCCTCAATTCCCTGCCGTGTCAAAAGACCATTCCAGTCAAGAACCCGACTCGCTTCTTCCTGACGGAACTGTCCCAGGTTCTCAAAGAAGCCGGCATTCAGGTGGGCGAGAACCTCCAACCCATCCGATCGGTGAAAGACCGCTCGAAATACACGGCGACGGCCCTGACCGAACTGGCGGTGTACACGTCGCCCCCCCTGAAAGACATTATCACGGTCACCAACAAAAAGAGTATCAACCTGTACGCCGAACAGATCTTCAAGACTCTGGGCCGACGGGGAGACGTGCCGGGAAGTTTCACCAATGGATTCGCAGTGGTCCAGCAGTTTCTGAGCAAGAACGGCGTCCCAACGCCCGGTTTCTACATGGCCGACGGTTGCGGCCTTTCCTCGCACGACATGGTGCGCCCGCGCCACATGCTGGGCCTGCTCAAAGTCATGGCCAAGCACCCGGCCCACGATGCGTTTTATGCGTCCCTGCCGGTGGCCGGTCAGGACGGTACCCTGCGGGGACGGCTCGGTGACGCGTCCGCCCTGGGACGCGTCCACGCCAAGACCGGGTATATCCGCCAGGCCATGTGCCTGTCGGGGTACATCGAGAACCGTGACGGCGAGACTTTTGCCTTTTCCATCATGGTCAGCCTGAGTCCGGAAAAGCCCGAGCGGGTCATCCCGGCCATAGACAAAATTGTTCTGCGTCTGGCTCAGTTCCCGCAGGACAAAACCGCGAAGTGAAACCACCCGGAAACGGCGGGCCTGCCGGCCTCCATTCGATTCAGAATGTGACATTTGAGTTGTGTTCCGAATCGGATTGGTCATAGGATGATTGTGGGAAAAGTCTCGTGATTCTGTTTGCCCCAGGAGGAGGGGGTTTCCGATGGCCTTGTTGCGACTTCTGAAAAACCTCTTCTGGGTCTGGCGGGGTGTTGCCAGTTGGAGTCTGCTGCTGGCAATCGTGGTGGTGACGTGGTGTGTCCTGCAGCGCAACGCCATCTGGGAGTACCTGGACACACAGGAGATGCGCAACAAGGAAAAAATTCGGGTTGAAAAGATCGAGCACGAAATCGAGCAGTTGCAAAATGAACGCGACATGCTCACAAACGGCGGCGTCGAACACGAACTGGTGGCCCGCGAAACCTATCGGTTGAGCAAACCGGGAGAAGAAGTTCTGTACCTGAAAATGCCGTCGGAGACGAAAGGGTCAGCCGAGGAGACCACGGCCTCTCAGAAAAAGGTGGCTCTCCCTCCTTCTCCGACGCCCACTCCCAGCGCCACTCCGTCCCCCACTCCCACCTCTTCCCCTGCGCCGGGTCCCCGTCCGTTGAAAGAGTCCGTGGCGCTGCCTCTCGCGCTTCCCACGACCCGGCCCGCTCCCACCCCACACTGAGGCGCGTTCTCCGTTCACCCTGAGAATAAACTCGCCTCTTCGAAAGAATTTGCGGGCAAGCAGGAGAGTCGTTCTTTTTGTAACTTCTATGCCCGACGCCGAACGATCTCAACAGATTCAATCGTTCCTGGAGGAGAAGGCTCTTCCCTTCCTGCTTTCGTGCGGTTCCGTGGAGGAGATTCGGAAGTTGTATCGCGCGGGACGGTTCCAAGGTATTCCGGTTCTTATTGAAGCGCAGAAATTCCTGGGAGAGTCGGAGTGAAGTCTATGTATTGTAGATTTTTTCCAACTTCATCGTCGTCTGCCGGATATCGTTTTGTACTGAATATCTCGTAGAATCTACACCGGCTGTGACGATTTTCAGCCACAAAAATGCACAGAAGGCACAGAAATTTCCTGTTTTTGTGACTTTTGTGCCTTATGTGGCTTACAATCAATGGCCTCCGCGTCCCTGCGTCTCTGCGCGATGATTTCTCTGCCTCTTCAAAACCCAAGTCCACTGTGTTCAACCGGATTGGGTGTCCCCCAAGGGGGATCCGCGAGGGGAAGGAACCGGAGATCGAAAAGGGGCGGGTCAAGCGCCAACGGCGCGAGCCATTGTAGATTGGGGCATCGCCCCAGGAACAGACCGGGTTGTTTCCATGAGGGCTGAAAGCCCGTTCTATCCAGGCGTTTCCCCCTACCCCAATCGGACGGGCCTTCAGCCCTTTTGAAAATGGGGACATCCTCCCTGGGGCG
>DAOPYU010000116.1:0-11090 GCA_035353095.1 Candidatus Sumerlaeota bacterium
CCACTCGTTTCTGACGGCGATCATTCTGTTCCCGCTGATGGGTTTTTCCCTGTTAATGATTTTCGGTGGTTACGCCGTTTACTTTCCGGAACTCTTTCCGACCCGCCTGCGGGCTACCGGCGTCGGTTTTTCGTACAATGTCGCACGTTTTCTGGCGGCGGCCGCTCCCTTTGTTTTCGGCATCATCAAGAAGGAACACGGCATCCAGACCGCCGCCCTGGCGCTCACGTCCATCTTCATTCTGGCAATCTTCATCCTTCCCTTCGCGCCGGAAACCAAGGACAAACCGCTTCCGGAGTAAGCGCCGCTTCTCTTTTCCAGCCATCGGCCCGATGTTCCCTCTCCGCGAGGGAACATCGGGCCGATGCTTTTCGAACATTCCCCACCCGCAAAATGGACCATATGGTTCACCCCTTCGGCTCCTTCCCCCCCATTGTGAACCATATCGAACGATTTCCATCCCCGCCCCCCCCGTGTTTCCTCCCCCCCGGGGAGAAGTTCTCAAAGACTCAGAATACAGAAGATAGGGCACTGAATCTTTTGTTCAAACGGCAAAAATCAGCGATTGGTCCGGTTCTTGCTCCCTTTCCGGACGAGCGCAGCAAAACAATCTGGCGAGCGCTCCCGATCCCAACGAGAACCCGAGTGCCATGTCTGTCGTCTTAAAACGCACCCTCCTCTGCCTGTCGTTGTCGCTGCTTCTGCTGGTTCAAGGCGGATGTTCGTATGCGCGGCGCCTGACTCTGAGCGACGAGATGCAGGAAGCGCAGGAGCGCTTCTCGCAGGGGGAATACATGGTGGCGCGGGCGCTCTACGAGCGGCTGGCCCAGAACACTTCCGACAACCTGGTTCGCCAGAAAATGATGCTCCAGATGGGGAAATGTTATTTCAACGAGCAGGTGCGCGACTTCCACGACGCCCGGATGACCTACCTGCAATACATCGAGACCTATCCGAACGGACAGTATGTGGCGGAAGCGCGCCAGTGCCTGGCCGAGATTGACAACGCGCAGAAACAGCGCAACCATCAGGCCGAAGTCAAACTCGATCAGGTCGCGCAGGAAATCGAAACGATCAAAGCCGCCATTCAGGCCGACCCGCAGAACAGTAACCTGTACAACAACGCGGACCTGCACCTGAAACTGGGCAACGCGCTCTGGCGCCTGCAACGCTACGACGAGGCGCGCGACGCGTATGTGCGTGGCTGTGAACTCAACGCCGCCCTGCGCGAAAACGCCACCCTCCGCGAACGGTTGACCACCGATGCGGCAGGCCGGATCGTGCCGGTCACGCCCGAGCGCCGCAGCGAAATCGAACACGAACGCCAGCCCCTGGTGGTTTTCAACGACAACGCCTACAAGTCGCGCCTGAACAGCGACCACGACAGCGTCCGTGAAGTCTATTACAACGTGACGGGCCTGATCCGCAACCAGAGCGCCCGCGATCTGCACGGCGTGGTGCTGGAAGTGCGTTTCTTCAATCCCAATCACGACCTGATGGATACGCAGAACATCTCGATCGGCGACATCGGTCCGGGCGGGGTGCGCACCTTCCTGGCGCGGGCCACCAGCTACGACAACCTCTACAATATCGTCCGGTACGAGTGTTACTTCCGGTACAACCCCTGAGCGAGGATTCCCTTTCGTGAAAAGCCTGAACGTCCAGTCCTCCCGCCTTGCTCTGCGTCGTCTCGTCCTCCGGACGCTGCCGGTTCTGACCGCCGCGTTGCTGGTTGTTCAAGCGGCAGGGGTTCTGGCTCAGGCCCCCACCCCCGCTCCGGCGCCGCAACCGGCGTCCGCTGCTCCGGCCGCGGCGCCTCAACCGGCCCCCGCACCCGCCGCTCCGGCGGCCCCAGCACCCGCTCCAGCTCCGGCGCCCGCGCCTGCTCCGGCCGCGGCTCCCGCTCCAGCGCCCGCACCGGCGCCGCAGCCCCCGGCGGACTACCCGCAGCAGATTCGGATCAAGGCGCGTATCCTGGAATGGACTCACGATTCGCGCATAGACTGGGGATTCAACCTCAACTATCTCTCGAAAGACGGGGACAACCTGCGCTGGGCGAAACTGCTCCTGCCGAGTCAGCACCTGAGCGAAACCAACCAGGGGGTCCAAGCCTGGCTGAAGGGCGCCTCTTCGGGCAGCAACCCGGACATCTCGGCCGTCATCCAGATGCTCGAACAGTTGGGCGACGTGCGGGTGATTTCGCAGCCGAACATCGTGGCCAAATGTCCCCCCTTTGGCGCGCCGGAAGCCACCGTGGCCGATGGCAAATACTCCGCCAAGGTCTCGACCGATTCCGATGTGCCGTATGAAATCGCCAAGATGGCCGGCAATTCCATCGCGCAGGTCACCGAGTACATCAAGATCTCCACGCAGTTGTCCGTGACCGTGGCCGGAGTCAAGGACAAGTTCATCAAGCTGCACGTCAACGCCAGTGTCAACGATCAGGGCAATTATGTGTCGGTTGGAACGGACCGCTCGGGCAATCCGCTTCTGGTCCCCCGCACCGAGGAACGCAGCATCACCAACACGGTTCTGGTAGCCGACCGTCAGGTGTTCATCGCCGGGCTGCTGAAGACGGCCAAGAACACGCGGAAAAGTCAGGGGGTTCCCTGGCTGTCCGGGTTACCAATTATCGGTTACCTGTTCAAGAATCAGGAAAAGACCGACCGCGATCAGGAACTGCTCTTCATCATCCAACCCGAGATCGTGCGGAGCTGAGTTCCGAACTGTTCAGAGAGGCTGAATCGTGCAAACACGCTGCTGGCGTCCCACTTCCTTCCGGTTTCTGTCGGCTCTGGCCCTTGCGGCCCTGGCCCTGGGGAACGGTTGCGCCACGCGCCCGACGGCGACTTCACCGGTCGCTCCGGCTTCCTCGGGAGAAGTGCTGGCCACTTCCGCCAGTCAAACCGCCTCGTACGACCCCAGCATGATGCAGGTGGTTCTGGAGGCCTTCGCCGTCGAAGTCAATGAGAACAAGACCCGTG
The DNA here is from genome assembly GCA_035353095.1 of Candidatus Sumerlaeota bacterium. Lineage (GTDB taxonomy): Bacteria > Sumerlaeota > Sumerlaeia > UBA8349 > UBA8349 > DAOPYU01. Next base: position 2,985 of record DAOPYU010000116.1, read on the forward strand.
ACATCGGGGTGGATTCCTCCTTCAACCGCAACATCGGCAACACGTTGAATAACCTCGAGGTGGATCGCCTCGCGTCGAGTTTTGCGCCCAGTCTGGCCGAGGGGGTTTCCCTGAACTATGCCAGTGTGAACAAATACGGCGCGTTCAACGCCCAGTTGCAGGCCCTGCTGGACTCGGGAGACGCCGAGATCCGGACCCGGCCGATTGTGGCCACGCTCAACAACACCGAGGCGACGATTCAGACCGTGGACCGTGTGCCGTATCAGGATATCGTTTACGAAAAAAACGGGCAGTCGAATCTGGGGATCACCTTCCGCGACGTGGGGATCAAGCTCAAGGTCCGGCCCGAAATCCAGAGCCCGCTCGAAAAGGGGATGATCAAGATCTTCCTGAACAACATCGAGGTCAGTGGCGTTTCACACTTCGTCACCGTTCGCAATGTGGACCGTCCGGTCTTCGTGACCTCGAAGGCCAACAGCGACGAGTTGCTGGCACGAGACGGCGAAACGCTTGTCATCGGTGGACTTAAGTCGAAACGGGAAGTCGTGGTCGAGAAGCGGGCTCCCTATATTGGCGCCATTCCGGGTCTGGGCTGGGCCTTCAAAAACGAACACAAGGAAGTCCGCGACACAGACCTGCTGTTCTTCATCACCCCCCATTTGTTGCCTCCGGGAACCAATCCGATTCTCCCGTACAATTTCGAACACAAGGATATTCTCACAAATCCCCTCGCAAGTCCCTCCCTCGAGAAAAAGTCCCTCACACTGTCACGATAGGGTCATTTGGACTTTTTCCTCGCATCCCCTGGACCCGCGCGTACGACCCTTCGCGCGGGTCTGTCCTTTCCTCCCTCTCCTTTTTCCTTGCCAGTTCGCGTCCATCCGATTAGAAATTAAGGAGCTGAGAGCGCCCCGGCGGGGTTTCGGAACACCCATTTTCGAGCCCCCGCCCAGCTTCTGCGAATCTTGCGCGGGGCGCCACCCAATCGTTTCAGGCCCGCCGCCTGACAAGCAGGCAAGCAGTCACGTTTGTCTGGCCCCCTCCCCCGACAGAAAGGCCTGTTCCCCATATGCTTGAACCGTATTCCACCACCCTCGTCGGCCTGACACTGGCCGTTGACGCGGGGCATCTGATCCTCGACGAATCCACGACGAACAGTATCCTGTCGTTGCACCCGGCAGTCACCCTCAAGGGCGAAAAGAAACCGCGTCTCTGCACGGCGGTCGAAGGCTTTTCCGTCTCTTCGCACCAGGTCGCGGTCACTTGGAAACCGGTGGCCGGTCTGGAACTGACCACCCACCTGAACCTGCTGCCCTCCTCCACCGGTACGGAAGAGGCAGACCCGGAAAATCCACGGTTCCTCCTTCAGGTGCGGGCACGCGCCTGCGACGCGTCCCCCATCGAAATCGCCACCCTGCATCCCCTCTGCATTCCGGAAGAGGAACCGGGCGCCTGTGCCCTCGGGTTGGAAGACCTGCGGACTCTGGGCGCCTACCACCCGAAGAATCCGCCCCGCCTGCTGCGCCTGCGCGGCGGCGCCATCCACAGCCGCCTGCTGGCCGCCTGGTTTTCGGCGGTGGGCACCCCCCTGTTCCTGCTGGCCGCGCGGTCGGCCACCCTCCCCTGGCCGACCTTCGAGTGCTCCGGCGCCCGGGGCAAGATGGTCGGCATGCGCGTCAACTGTACCGTCGGCGAGCGCCTTCAACCCGGGGAAACGCTGGAAACACCCCCGCTGCTCTTCGTGCTGGGCAACCACCAGGTTCAGGAAGAAATCGAGGCTTGGAAGGCCGAACTGAACGATCCCGAAGCCGCCAGTCTGATCCCCGTGTTCGATCCGTCTGACACCCCGATCGAAGAAGAGCCGGAAATCATCGAGGCCCCGGAAGCGGTGGAAGTTCCTCAAACAGCCGTTTCAGAATCGCCTGAAGCCGGGGAAAGTCAGTCTGATGAAACAGATTCGGCAGACGCCGAAGAAGGGACCGATTCCTCCGCATCGGACCCCGAAATCTCTCAAGAACCGGAAACGGGCGTCCTGAGCGGGCAATCGGAGGTCTCGGATGGGGAAGAAGAAACCGATCCGGACACGATGGCCCTGTCCTGGGCGATCACGAAACTCACCTTCCGGGGTTGTGCGGGATACCGCCGGGCCAGCGCCCAGACCCGTTCCGCTCAGGAAACGGGGAAACCGGCCTCGCCGCGATGGGCCTCGGGCCGGCGTTATCAGCCGATCGCCGGAACCTCGCTGCGGACCCGCGGGTACTGGCGGGCCATCTATCCGAAAACCGAAACAGAGTAACCTCGTCCACTTGAAGCCCAGTCGGGCTTTCACCCTATATCAGGAGCCGCCGTATGAATTACAAAGCCTTACTCGAAGCGATGGCCAAGGTCGGAGCATCGGACCTCCATATCAAAGTGAACACGCCCCCCAACATGCGTATCAACACCGTCTTGCGGGCTATTGATCACCCACCGGTGACCGTCGAGGAACTCGACCAGCTCGTCGAAGAAACCGTTCCCCAGCGTCTGCGGCAGCGGTTCGAAGATGAAGGCGCCGCCGACTTTGCCGTCGGTCTGCCGGGTGTCGGGCGTTTTCGTTTCGCCGTATTCCATCAGCGGCACAACATCACGTTCGTCATCCGCCGGATCAACAACAAGATTCCGCCGCTCAAAGAGCTCAACCTGCCTCCCGCCGTCAACAACCTCACCAAACAAAACCGTGGCATCACGCTGGTGACCGGAATCACGGGGTCCGGGAAGTCCACCACCCTGGCCGCGATGGTCAATGAAATCAATCTGACGCGCCGGGACCACATCATCACGATCGAAGACCCGATCGAATACATGTTCGAGGACGGAAAATCCCTCATCAACCAGATGGAAGTGGGCATCGACACCCCCTCCTTCCGCATGGCCATGATCCGTATCCTGCGGTTTGACCCGGACATTATTCTGATCGGCGAAATGCGCGACAGCGATACGGTGTCGGCGGCCCTGGAAGGCGCCGACACGGGCCACCTGGTCTTCAGTACCCTCCACACCTCGGACGCCAAACAGACCGTGAACCGTATTCTCCACTTCTTCCCGAAACAGGACGAGGATCTGATTCTCGAACAGTTGTCGCTCAACCTGCGCGCCATCATCTCGCAGCAGCTCCTGCCGCGCAGCGACATCAAGGGGGTCATTCCCTGTATCGAGTTGCTCATCAACATCCCCATCGTCAGCAAACTGATCCGCGAGGGGCGTATTGACGACATCCAGCAGGTGCTGCGCAACCAGGACGAGGACATGCAGTCGTTCGACGTGAGTCTGGCCCTGCTGGTGCGCGACAACAAGATCTCGATGGATACGGCCATGAGACACTGCGCCGACGAGGCCTCTGTGCGGCGTATGATCCGCGGCGAGTTCAGTGCCGGCGACAAGGGCGCGCTCATCGGCGGCGGCTTCTAAAAGAACCGATTATGAACCGCGAAAAACGCGAAAGACGCAAAAACAACAGTTTTTAGCGCTTTTCGCGTCTTTCGCGGTTTCTCTGGGGTGTCGGTATACTTGTTTGGTCGTTTTGAGGACCGATTTGTATAGACCGGACCCGGTCGTTTCCTCTTTTGTGTAACACGGAGCGTCCGGTTTCTTTCTCATCCTAACGAGATGGACCGGACGCTCACCCATTTTTCGGACAGAACAGAAAGTCTCTACTATGGAAAACGTCACGCCCCTGCAACTGCTCGTCGGCACAAACAACGCCCACAAAGCGAGCGAGATCGCCGCCCTGCTCCACGACTCACACCGCCCAATCCGGGTCGTGACGCCACGCGACCTGGGCATCACCGAGGAACCGGAAGAAAACGGCGAGACGTTCGAGGCGAACGCCCTCATCAAGGCGCGCTATTACGCCCGCCAGAGCGGTCTGCCCTGTCTGGCCGACGATTCAGGCCTCGTCGTGGACGCGCTCGACGGACGGCCCGGGGTGTACTCGGCGCGTTACGCCCCTTCGGACCCCGAGCGCATCGCCCGCGTCCTGCGCGAACTCGAAAGCGTTCCCGAAGCCCGGCGCACCGCCCGCTTCGTCTGCGCCGCCGCACTGGTTTTGCCACCCGACCCGAAAGAACAGGGAGACCAACCCTCCCCGCCCCGCGAAACCGTCCGGGTGGGGACCTGCGAGGGCCGCATCGCGTTCGAAGCGCGGGGAAAAAACGGCTTCGGGTACGACCCGGTCTTTTTCCTGCCCGATGTAAACAAAACGATGGCCGAACTCACCCCCGCCGAAAAAAACGCGCGCAGCCACCGCGGCCACGCGCTCGAAGCCATCCACCCCCATATCCTTGAAACCCTGATGAGCTGAGGGAGAATCTCCAGTACACCAAAGTCAATCAGAGTATGTCCGCCCTCTCTTTCCGGGAACCGACGATCAAAAGAGAGGAAGTTTTACACTGCGGTTCGGCACCAGGCGATTACTTCCCCTCTGGAGCAAACAAAGCCCCCATTTTCGCGATTCGCTCATACCGACGATTCACTTCCTGCCAGTTGATGTTCTGGAAGAACGCCTCGATGTATTTGCCGGCAGCTGCGCCGTAATCCATCTGGTAGGCATGTTCGTACATGTCCATGACAAGCAGGGGGGCCCCGAAAGCCAACGCCTGCGTGTGGTGTCCGGACCAGTAAATGCCAAGCGCGCCGGTGTGGAAATTACACCCCAGTACCGTCCAACCACTGCCGCCTCCGAGGGCGGCTCCCGTGGCGCGAAACAGTTCTTCGAAACGGCCCCAATTACCAAAGGCCGCCGACAAGGCCACCTGTATCCCTCCTCCGGCTTTTCCGTCCCCCCCAAGATTCCCGAAATAGAGGTCGTGCAGGATGATCGAGTTGGTGAAGGTGAGTTCCCGTTCCCGCAGTCCGCTGACAAGAAAACCTGCCGTGTCTTTGGTGACACGACCGAGTTCTTCCTCGACTTTGCTCAGGTTCTTGACCGCACTGCCATAGTTGTTTTCCCAATGCGAGGTAATCAGGCGTTCCGAAATGCCATTGAGTTTCTTCGGGTCAAAGGGCAAGGGTTTTGGGGTGCGTGGCGCGATACTCGTCTGAGGGGCCTTGCCTGTCGCACCTGCCGGTTCCTCCCCTGCCGCGAGACCTTCCTTCAATACCAGCGCAACTGAAGAACCTGCAACCAATGTGCTGATAGCTTTCCGCCTTGTCATTCTCATGGTAAACCCCCTTCTCGCTTTCTCGGATTCTGGTACCCCCAGAGTCAGTGACACTGACTTCATTCCCTGGTGTAAGCCAACCGGTCTTGTTTCAACCTGTGATCCACATTTTCTCGAACATATTACCCCACAGCGGATGACAGATTCCAGAGAAAATGTCTCCGCGAGCAGAGTCTACAGATCCCTCTTGACAGCCCCGGAGCCTTCGGGTACTTTTGGAAAATCGTTATCGTTACCGAAAATCGGTAACGGTCTGTTTCATAGACAACTCCCCGGGAGGATCGGTACATGAAATCGTTTGGATACATCCAGCCGTCGCGGCTGGCGTTCGGCGCGGGACGGCTCAAAGAAGCGGGAAGTATTGTGTCCCGTTATGGCAAAAACGCCCTGCTCGTGGTGGACCCCGGCTTTCGCCAGGCCCTGCCGCAAGCGGTCGAGACCGTCCAGACTTCTCTGAAGGCAGCCGGACTGAGCGTCTGCATCTTTGACAAAGTTTTCCCGAATCCACGACTGTGCGACGTGCAGGAAGGAGCGGAACTGGCCCGGACTCAAAAGGTTGACGTACTCGTGGGGATGGGCGGGGGCAGCGCGATGGATTCCGCGCGCGCTATCGCCGTGGCCGCCACACACCCGGGTACCGCCATGGACTACCTGTACTTCAAGACCCAGCCGACCGAAAAGACCCTCCCCTTCGTGTTGATCCCGACGACGTCGGGAACCGGCAGCCACATGAGCTGCTGCGCGGTCATCACCGACACGGAACACGATTTCAAGTCGGCCCTCTGGAACCAGGACCGGCTTTTTGCGCGCGCCACGCTGGTGGACCCGGAACTGATGCTCTCGCTCCCCAAAGGAATCACGGCCAGTACGGGCTTCGACGTCTTCACGCACGCCTTCGAGTCATACATCAATGTGGGCGCCTCACCGATGGGCGACCTGATGGCGCTCGAAACCATCGCCACCGTCGTGGAATACCTCCCCAAGACACTCGACGATCCAAAAAACATCGAGTACCGCTCGAAGCTGGCCTGGGCCGATACGCTGGCGGGCGCGACCATCGCCAACGTGGGCACGACGCTGCCCCACGCCATGGGCCAGCCCATCAGCGGGCACTTCCCGAAGGTGAGCCACGGCCAGTCGCTCGCGGTGATCTACCCGGCCTTCCTCGGTTACACGTGGGACTCGAGCGTCGAGCGCTTCGCGCGCATCGCCCGCCTCTTCAATCCGCAGTTGACCGGGGCGACGGATGCAAAGGCCGCCGAGGCGTTGAAAGACGAGGTTGTGGCGTTCCTGAAGAAAATCGGCCTGTTCTGTACCCTTGACGATTTCGGCATCACGCGTCATGATGTGGAACCGATCCTGAAGCATTGCATGGAATTTCCGGACGTCAACGTGAACCCGAAAGTTCCCGACACGGACACGGTGCGCGAGTTGTATCTGCAGAGTTTCAAATGACCTCACTGGCCAAAAGGAGATGATATCATGGCAACCATGCAAGGTGTGATTCTACCCGGGAACAGCACGGTGGAGTTCCGGGAATTCCCCATCCCGGAACCCGGTCACGGACAGGTTCTGGTGAAAATGAAAGCCTCGACGATCTGCGGCAGCGACATCCGCGCGATCTACCGTGAACACCTGGGGAAAGGTCCCGAGGCGTATCAGAACGTCATCGCGGGCCACGAACCGTGTGGACAAGTGGCCAAGGTCGGCCCGGGCTGCCGACGTTTCAAGGAAGGCGACCGGGTGGTGCTCTACCACATCTCCGGCTGCGGCGTGTGCCACGATTGCCGCACGGGGTATCAGATCAGTTGTTCGAGCCCCCTGCGCGCCGCCTACGGCTGGCAGCGCGACGGCGGCATGGCGGACTACTGCCTGGCCGACGAGCGCGACCTGGTGGATCTGCCCGCCGGTCTGAGCTATGTGGACGGCGCCTGTGTGGCGTGCGGGTTCGGCACCTGCTACGAGGCGCTCAAGCGGGTGGATGTTTCCGGTGACGACCGCACGCTGGTGGTCGGACTGGGTCCGATGGGCCTGGCCTCTCTGATGATCGCCAAAGGGCGCGGCTCGACCACCCTGATCGGCGTGGATGTGTGCGAAGAACGCCTTGCGCTGGCCCGGAAACTCGGTCTGGCCGACGTGATCGTCAAAGCCGACGCCTCGGCGCTCGATGCGATCAAGAAAGCCACCCAGGGCAAGGGGTGCGAGGTCAGCATTGACTGCTCGGGCAATTCGCTGGGGCGCCAGCTGGCCATCCGCGGTCTGCGTCAGTGGGGCCGGTGCGCCTTCGTCGGAGAAGGCGGCACGGTCGAGTTCAATCCCAGTCCGGACATCATCCACGACCAGAAAACCGTGTTCGGTTCCTGGGTCACCAACCTGGGCCACATGGAAGACCTGGTCGAGCGAATGGAGCGCTGGGACTGCCACCCCGAGAAGACCGTCACGCACACCTTCCCGCTCGACAAAGCCGACCAGGCTTACACCACCATGAACGAAGGGAAGTGCGGCAAGGTCGCCGTGGTGTGGGAGGACTGAGGTTCTCCGAACAGTTGTGCCTGAGAAAGACGTCCAGTTATTCTGGAATCATCTCATCTTGAAACACGGTCTGTCCGCCGGATTTTTCTTGCCGGCGGACAGACTTTTTTGACGGCTGGGATTCTGTCCTTAAAGCAGTTGCCACCATCCATGAAGTGGCTTTCGTCTCCTCGGTTGATTGTACGTCGCGCCCCCCCCAGGAACTCCTCATTGTCCGGCGAATTGCGAAGTTGTCGTTCGAGGGGGAGATGCAGAGAAGAGCCCCGTCCAGTAAAAAAGGGGGGATGGCCCGGAGGTGGCACGGGCGTCCCGCCCGTGAAGGGGGGCTGTATCAAAACCACCCCCGTTAGCCTCACGGCGAGGGGGGGTCTTTCGG
>DAOPYU010000117.1:0-10932 GCA_035353095.1 Candidatus Sumerlaeota bacterium
CCTGGGAGTTGACTGTAATCTTGTTGATTCTATTCGAGTTGCGTCCTGAGCCAGGCGGGATCGCATGTCCCGTGTTTAAACCTCTATCACTATAGACGTGAAATCGGGATTTTGTTTGGTGGAAAAAGTGATTTTTTTGAAAAAAATAACCCCGTCCGCTGTCGGACGGGGGGATCGGTTGAAATAAACAGAAGCGGGCTTGAGAACCCGCTCCTGCGTTTTCTGTTCGAGGGGTGTAAACGGTCAGTCGGTCGAAACGCGTGGGGACGAACTGCCTGTTCGCGAACAAGCCGACCGGTTTGGGGACCGGGTTTCGATGCGGACGGTTATGAGAGCCGTTTCTGTCCCGGTCTGGGCGGTTGCCGTTTTGCCTGTTGAGGCCGTTGGGTGATCGAGATGACGGGTTGCATCAGGACCGTCTGGGCGCCTCGCACTCCGGAGCCACCCACGATTTCCATCAGCCCCTCGACCAGCCGGTTCATTTCCTGGGCCTGGGCCGAGAGTTCTTCGCTGGCGCTGGCGGATTCTTCGGCCGTGCTGGCCACTTGCTGGGTCACCTGGTCCATCTGCGAAACCGCCGTATTGATCTGGTTGATGCCTGCGCTCTGTTCATTGGAGGCCTGGGTGACCTCGGCAACGTGTCTCACGACTTCGCTGGTCACCTCGAGGATCTCATGAATGGCCTGCGCGGCCTTGTCCACGACATCCGCGCCGCGGCGGGAGAACTCGACGCTGGTTTCAATCAAACCGGTGGTGTCCCTGGCGGCTACGGCGGAACGCTGGGCCAGATTGCGTACCTCTTCGGCCACGACGGCGAAGCCCTTGCCGTGCTCGCCTGCGCGCGCGGCCTCGACGGCGGCGTTCAGGGCCAGCAGGTTCGTCTGGAAGGCGATTTCCTCGATCGTCTTGATAATGCCCGAGATCTGATCGGATGATTTGCGGATCTGGCTCATGACGGCCACGGTTTCATCCATGGCCGACTTTGCCTTCTCCGCCCCGCTTTGGGCTTTCTGGACCCCCTCGGCGGCCTGGTGGGCTTTCTCCGTGTTCCCTTGCGCCTGGCTGGCCAGTTCCTCGAGCACCGACGAGGATTCCTCGATGCTGGCCGCTTCCTGTGTGGCGCCTTCCGCCAGTCGCTGGCTCGACTGCGAAATCTGGGTCGAGGCTGAGGCGACCTGATCCGCACCAAGCTTCAGGGCGTTGACCGTCCGGGTGATCGGACGCGAGATGGACCGGGTGATAAAGTACACCACCACGACGAGAATCAGGACGCTCACCACGCCGATGCCCGTGGTGATCCACACGATCCGGTTGGCCTGTTCGAGGATCTTGCTCTGGGGGATAGCCACCGCAAACGACCAGGGGGTATTGGTACGCCCGGTCCGGATCGGCACAAACTTGATCAGGCATTTCTCCCCGATCACATCGGAAACCATCTCGACTTCGGTGGGTTTCCCTTCCTGAACCGCTTTCAGCACCGTGTCGGGGAACGCACTGTCCTTCAGCATGTTTTTCCCCAGCATGTCGTCCTTCGGATACGCGACATAGTTCCCGATGTTCGAGACGAAGAACACATAACCGGTCTCAAAGGGTTTGATTTCCTTGAGCGATTTGCCGAACTCGAGCACGTCAATATCCACCCCCACCGCCCCGAGGAACTTGTTCTCCTGCAGGATGGGAACGGCGAAGGTGGTCACCAGCACGTCCTTCGTGCCGTATTTCCAGCTGTACGGCTCGATGACGACTTCCTTCTGGGTTTTTCGGGGCTGCACGTAGTAGTCGTATTCTTCATAGGCTTCGAGCGCCTTGGGGACTTTCTTTCCATCGTGCCGTTCGATGGCGGGAATGAACCGACCGGTCTGGTCGTGTGTTTCCTTGCCCACGAACTCCGCGTCTTTCCCGTCCAGCGCGTTGGGTTCCCAGGCCGACCAGTCGGAAATAAAATCCGGATTGTCTTCGAAAACTTTATCGAGAATCCCCAGCAACATTTTCCGGTCCGGAGTCCCCTGGATCTGTTTGATTGCGGTGAAACTCTGAGCCATGGCGCGGGCCGCTTCCGCCGCCCGGTTGATCTTCAACTCGACCACGGCCGAATACCGGGTTGCGAATTCTTCGCCATATTGAAGAGTCTGGGTCTTGGCCATGTCGCGCGCTTTCCAGGAAACCACCGCAATGGTGACCGCGAAGGCGACGATGGCAACGACACAGAGTTGGAGCATCATGCGGGTTTCGAGTTTCATCTTTCCAAACATGAGACACAATTCCTTTCGGGACAGATGAGATTGTCTGAAGGGTGGCCCTGTCTTCCTGATATTTTTCGTATCGGAAGGGAAGAGAGGCGACTTGAAGGAATTCTTTGGGAAAAGATGGGAACAGATGGTTTTTGAAGACGGGAGTTTCGGAAACGCTGAGAAGAAATCTCCGTGAAGGCGGAGAAGAACGAAAAGGGGCGGACACCCGATATAGAAAAAGCCCCGTCTGGTGAGACGGGGCTGGTTCTCATTCCGCAACGACAGTGATCAGGCGGTGGGCCGGCGGACGTTGAGGGCCTCGGGGCCCTTGCGTCCCTGTCCCGGCTCGAACTCCACCTTCTGCCCTTCGTCCAGCGTCCGGAAACCGTCCATGGAAATGTTCGAGTAGTGGATGAACAGATCGTCCCCACCCCCGTCGGGGCAAATAAAACCATACCCCTTCTGATTGTTGAACCACTTTACTGTACCTGTAGCCATTACCCCTTACTCCCCTGGCCCTCGTTGTACGGGGCCGATCCTTTGATAGTTTCCCTCATTCAGCGGTGCGCGGGACGCCCTCGAGGGACAAAGAGTGAACCGCAAAACGATTAGAAACACTTTGTGCTTGATAGGTCAACAGGAAATGTGAGACAATACAAAATTTTTCTTCACCTCTGAATGGGGGAGAGTCGCAGGGAACCGATATTTTCGAGGTGGATTCCGGACATCTGACCCGGTTCGGCGAGGCAGGGACACCGGAATAAAGCGGATCTCCCGTTCCGAAGATTTTCGGAGACGGGAGATCCATAAGAAAGGGCCATCCTCCGGAGGGGTCAGTCTTGTTCTCCGGATTCTTGCGCCTCTTGCGTTTCTTCCAGCGGCGCGTCGGTGTGGACTTCCTGCATCAGTTTGAAGATGTGGAAGGCGTCGCGGGTGGTCGTGTCGAGGAGAAAGCGGGGATCGGGCAGGCGCTTGAGGTCAATGTGCGCGGCCAGAAGGCGCTTGATGTAGCCCTTGGCGCTTTCGAGCGCTTCCCGGGCTTCCTGGATGGCGTCCTCGGCGTCGTTGAGCAGGCTGTAGTACACCACGGCCTCGCGCAGATCCTTACTGATCTTGACGCGGGTGACGCTGGCAAATTCCAGGCGCGGGTCGCGGATTTCGTAAGCGAGGATGTTGGCCACGGCGTGGTGGTATTCTTCTTCTACGCGCTTGATTCGGGAATGCAGCATGGGACTGGGCTCCTTGTCGGGTGAACGAATCCCGGGGCGAACGTGTCAGAGGATCTCGATCTGCTGGTCGGTGACTTCCAGGTCGGGACGACTGTCGAAGTACTCTCGCACACTTCGCAGGGTATTTTCCACAATGGTTTTATCGGTTGAGAGGGTGGCGAAAGCCAGAACGGCGTGACGCCACTGGTCCTGATCGGCGACCTCGGCGGCCGTCAGGTTGTGTTGTTTGCGCAGGTGGAGGAGACTGGGCTTGAGGATCGAGCGCTTATCCTTGAGCGAGTGGCAGTGGGGCAGGCGCAGGGCGAGGTGCAGGAGACCGAGGATCGTCGTGGGGGTGTCGTGCATGATCTGGGCCTGAATTCCAGGGGGTCAGGCGGCCGGGGACTTCTTAAGACACGCGCCCCGGTTGCCTGAAAACGGAAACCGGGGCGCACAGGGAATCTGGAGAAGATTAAAGGGTCTGGTGGACTTCCTCTTCGGTGTAGGTTTCGATGACGTCGCCTTCTCGGAAGTCGTTGAAGTTCGTGAAAGTTATGCCGCATTCGTAGCCGGCCTGAACCTCCTTGACGTCGTCCTTGATACGGCGCAGTGTGGCCAGAGTTCCCTGGTACACCACCTTGCCGTCGCGCACCAGGCGCATCTTGTCGTTTCGGGTGATGGTGCCCGAGGTGACATAACAACCGGCGACATTGCCGAACTTCGAGATCTTGAACACCTGGCGGATCTCGGCGGCCCCGCGCGCCACTTCCTTGAACTTGCGGTCCAGCAGACCGAGCATGGCGGCGGCGATTTCCTCGAGGAGTTCGTAGATCACGCGGTACGTCTTGATCTCGATCCCTTCCTGCTGGGCCAAGTCGTTGGCCGCATTGTCGGGTCGGACGTTGAAGCCGATGATGACGGCGTCGCTGGCCATGGCCAACTGAACGTCGGTCTCGGTAACGGCGCCCACGGCGGCATGCAGGAGGCGTACGGAGACCTTCTCGGTACTCAGGTGCATCATGGCGTCGCTGACCGCCTCGACGGAACCCTGCACATCCGCTTTCAAAATGATATTGAGATCCTTGGACTTGGTCTCCTCGGACAGGTAGGACGAGAGGCCCTCGAGTGTCATGTGCGGGCGCATGCCCTTGTTCTGAGCCTGACGACGGCGGCGCTGCTCGCGCACCTGCGCGATTTCGCGCGCCTCACGCTCGGTTTCCAGAACCAGGAATTTCTCACCCACCTGCGGACAGCCGTCCAACCCGAGAATCTTGACCGGGTAGGAGGGCAGAGCCTTATCGACCCGCTGGCCACGGTCGTCGAGCATGAGGCGGACGCGGCCGCTCACGTCACCGCAGACGAACGGATCGCCCGCCTTGAGTGTACCGGTCTGCACGAGCACCGTGGCGGTGATCCCGCGCTGGGGATCCACGTTCGACTCGATGATCACGCCCTCGGAGCGGTTGTGCTGCGGGGCCTTGAGTTCCATGATTTCCGACTGGAGCTGGATCATTTCCAGCAGGTTGTCAATCCCGATGCCCTTCTTGGCCGAAACCTCGCAGATGATCGTGTCGCCGCCCAGTTCTTCCCCGATCAGGCTGTACTGCATCAGGTCGTTGCGGACTTTCTGGACGTTGGCGCCGGGCTTGTCCACCTTGTTGATGGCCACGATGATGGGGGCGTTGGCGGCCCGGGCGTGGTTGATCGCCTCGATGGTCTGGGGCATGACACCGTCGTCCGCCGCCACGATGAGGATGACGATGTCCGTGACGCTGGCGCCACGGGCGCGCATGGCGGTGAAGGCGGCGTGACCCGGCGTGTCGAGGAAGACGATTTCGCCCCGATGGGTTTGCACGCGGTAGGCGCCGATGTGCTGCGTGATCCCGCCGAATTCCCCTTCGGCGACATTGGTCTTGCGGATGGCATCGAGCAGGGATGTCTTGCCGTGGTCCACGTGACCCATGACGGTCACCACGGGCGGCCGGGGCAGACGATCTTCATCCGCGACTTCAGCCTGCGCGACATGGGCCACATCGAGTTCGTCGGTTTCTTCCACGATTTCGATGTTGATACCCAGATCGGTGGCGATCAGTTCACACAGGTCGTGCGAAATGAGCTGGTTGATGCTGAGCATTTCTCCCAGCGTCATGGACTTCAGGATGATTTCCTGGGGGGTGCTGTGAATGCGTTCGGCAAACTCGGCCACCGTCAGGTCGCCGTAGAGTTGAAAAACCTTCGGCAGAGGAACCGGCGCGGCCTGTTTATGTCCTTGCGCCTGTCCCGCTTTCTGTTTGGGCGCCTTGCCCGTCCGGTCCACGACGGGGGTTTCTTCCAGCGCCGTGATGTTCAGGAACCGGCCGGGACGGATTTTCTTACCCCCGACGACCTGCTGTTTGGCCAGGGCGGGACGCTTGCGGGCGGCCTTTTCGGCGGCATCTTTCTCCGCATCGGTCTTCTTGGCGCCCGGACGCCGTACGGGGCGCAACCGCATCACGTCAATCGTGGGGACCGTGAGATCGTCCGATTTCCCGCCCCGCGCGGGGGGGGCTTTCCGTTTGGGCAAAGAAGGCAACTGCTGCAACTCGACGTTGCGACGAATCACCCGCTGCTGGGGTTGACCGGGCCGTCCGGCGCCTGGCGCCGCATGACCGCCGGGGCGTCCAGTTCCCGGCGTAAAAGACTCTTCCGTGCGTCTGGCGGGATACGGGCTACCCGGGCGTTGCGACGACGAGGGCCCCCGATCGCTCCGCTCTCCACCCCGGAATCCCCCGCGTTCGCCCCGGTCCGAGCGGTAGTCGCCTCGGTCCGGACGCTGTTCGGTGCGTTGATCGCCCCGGCCTCCCCCCGGCCGTTGCTGGTCGCGCATGGGCGGTTTACTGGGCCGAGGTGGGAATTGCCCGCGTGCCGATTCGGTTTCGCGGGCGGCGTGAGCCGGTTGGGCTGGTTGGGGTTGAGAAATCGGCGTGGTCGGCGTCGGTGGCTCTTTGCGCTCGACCGGCGCAGGAGGCGGCGTCGGCGCCGCAGTTGCGGGAGCCGGTTGCTCCTGAGGTTGCGCGGCTGACGCCGAGGGAGGAGCGACTTCCTGAACGGACGGCTCGGCCGACTGGGTCTGGCGGGAACGCACGCCGCCCAGTTCGACTCGCTGGTGCTCGGGTGCGACCACCTTGAGCGGCTGGACCGGTTCTTGTTCGACCGGATGCTCGAGTTGGGCCTGATGCTGCTGGGCGCGGCGGGCTTTGGCGCGTTCCAGCGCCTGAAGCGCCAGGGCGCGGGCATCAATTTTGGATGGAATGGGCTCGGGCGTTTCCACGGGGGCAGGGGGAGGGGATTCCTGAAGCACGGGTTTCTTTTCTGGAGCGATTTTGGGGGACGCTGCGGGTTTCATGACTGGCGCAGGTGGTTTGGGTTTCTGGCCTTCCATGGATTCGAGTATTGCGCGCACACTCTTGTCGTCAATGGAAGACGAGTGGCTTTTGACCTCGACTCCCATGTCAATGAGTTTTTCCATCAGTTCTTTATTGGTCAACCCGACCTGTTTTGCTAGATCGTACACCCGCATGCAGATTTCCTCGTCTTATATGTGGTGGCGCCATTTTGGCGTGCTTGACACTCCTGTTGGGACCGCTGGGCGCCATGTTCGCGCATAGATGTGGATTAGACCGCCTTTGCACGGCAAATGTCAAGCATGGAAATCCCGCGTTGCGTGGGATTTGCGCCTCGGACAGCGGGAACCGGTTGCACAAACTGCGGGAATGAAGACAGTCTGCGATTTGAAACCATGACCGAACTCCCCCTGCGGACCGATAGCGCGATGACAAACTCCCTCTCACTCGGTCGGTTCGTTGTTCTCTTCGGTCGGTTTTTCCGGGGCGGTTCCGGTTTCCTGACCCGCCTGGCCTTCTTCCTCTTCGCCCCCCTTGCCCTCGAGGAATTCCGACGGCATGAAGAATCCGGGGGCCAACCCGCGGCGCTTGCGCTCGGCCTGAATTTCACGCAGCGCTTCCACATATTCCTGGGCGCCGGTGATCAGGCTTTCGGCCAGGGCCATATTGTCGTTCGTGAACGGGCATAGATCCTCGACCCGGGCCGAGGCGATCTTGTCCACCGTGTTGAGCTGCTGCGAACGCACCAGAGCGTCGCGCGCCAGTCCCGAGATCCCGGAGACCTGGAGCAGGAAGTCCTCGAGGTAACGCACCTGAATTTCTTCGTACTCGAGTCCGTCTTCTTCCTCCGAACGGATGTCGAGGCGCCAGCCGGTGAGGCGGGCAGCCAGCTTCGTGTTCTGGCCCTTGCGACCGATGGCGATGGCCAGATTGCCCTGCGCCACGATGACCTCAGCGCGCTTCTCTTTTTCGTTCAGGTGAATGGCCTGGATCTTGGCCGGATTGAGCGCCGCCGTGATGAACCGCTTGGCGTCAATGCTGTAGGGCACGATGTCAATCTTCTCATTGTCGAGTTCCCGCACCACTAGTTGCACGCGCGAACCCTTCATGCCCACGCACGCGCCCACGGGGTCCACGTCGGGACTGGAACTGTTGACCGCGATCTTGGTACGCACGCCGGCCTCGCGGGCCACCCCCAGAATCTTGATGGTCCCGTCGGCGATTTCGGGCACTTCCTGTTCGAAGAGTTTGACGACCAGATTCGGGGTTTTGCGCGACAGAACGATGAGCGGCCCCTTGGGGGTCTCGCGGACGTCTATAATAAGGACTTTCAGGCGGTCGTTGTGTTTGTACTTCGCGCCCAGAGGTTGTTCGTAAAGAGGCAGCACGCCTTCCGTCCGACCGATGTTCATGACCACGTCGCGCCGGTCGAAACGCTGGACGGTCCCGGTCACCACCGAACCGATGCGATTGTTGAACTCGTCCTGAATGCGGCGGCGTTCCGCGTCGCGGATGCGCTGCATGACGATCTGACGGGCCGATTGCGCGGCGATGCGGCCGAACGCGGAGGGGTCCACCTGCACTTCGATCAGGCCGCCGTACTCAATGGTCGGATCCTGCAACTGTTTGCGTGCGTCGCGCCGAGAAATCTGAACGCGGGGATTCTGAACCGTCTCGACCACTTCCTTCGTGACGATAAGACTCAGTGCGCCGGTTTCCATGTCGAGCGAGGCCCGGGCTTCACGGAATTGCGAGAGGCTCTTCTTCGAGGCGGAGATGAGGGCGTACTCGATGGCCTCGCGGATGATGGCCGGGTCCAGATCCTTCTCTTTGGCGACGGCGCTGACGTAGGCTTTCAGGTTTTTGAGATCCATGACGCGTTTCCTTGTGCTGCGTTACCGGGACCGCGCAACCGTACACGCGATCCTCCTGGGAGAATCCGGTAGAAAACCCAACCTGATTTTCTATCCTTTAGAAAACAAAAAGTGGGCCGCAGCCCACTTCCAAACAGACGATGATACCCATTCCCCCTGCACGAGGCAAGGATTATTTTCGAAATTTTTTTCGGGTCAAAAAACGCAATGAACGACCTCGGCCACTGGATTCCGAGCGCGAGCAAACGGAGCGGCGGTGATCTGAACGGGCAGGGTCCTATCGCTCAATGTTCAACAGATTGAAAAGGCAATCCTCCAGGTTTCTGAGTGCTTTTTCATTCCCATGCTTGTAGTCGCGAAACGCATGGAAGAACCAGAAGACGAGGGGGCGACGCAATCCTCGATAAAGGATAATGGCCGGACAATAATATCCACAGAAGTGGCTGAACACGCGAACCGATAGAGTCTTGTTCCATTTCTTTCTGTCCGACATGTTCAACAATTTGAACTGGCTGCCCAATCGAGATAGCCAATGCGTTTCAATGTAGCCGTTCCAATTAGGTGACGCAGAGGTGACAACAATGCCACGAATTCCTGTGCGATACTGTTCGTACAGGCAAGCAAGTAGAAGAATGCGTCCATACAGCCAGTATATTGTGACGCCGATGGCGGGGGCACATAAGACTAAGAATCCCCAGAGCCTTATCTGAATTATATAGTAAGCCGCAAGGCCTGAAATGACGATCAGAAAAAACGCCCAGCCGTATTCAGATCGGAGTGACGTTTCAGGAGTGGGTGTCGGTTTCCGCCTCATTTGCGTGTTTTGCCCGGATCTGAATAATCGGTATCCCGAGGTCAATCGGACTGGGTTTCTGTTCCGGCCCGTTGCTGTTTCTTGAGCCGGGCGAGTTTCCCGGCCAGCAACTGGCGGCGCAGCAGGGGAAGGTGGTCTATGAACAGAACCCCGTTGAGGTGGTCGTTTTCGTGCTGGATGCACCGGGCGGCAAAGTCGGTAGCCGTGATGTCGTGTTCTTCCCCCTGTACGTCGCGGTAACGCACCCGGACCTTGCAGGGGCGGTAAACGTCGGCGTCAATGCCCGGCAGGCTCAGACACCCTTCCGGCCCACTTTCGTCTTCCGCGGATTCCTCCAGGATTTCCGGATTGATGAAGACCTGAAGATTGCGGTGCGGGGGGGTGTCGGACTTCTTGCGCGAATCGCTTTCCACCCAGTCCACGTCCATGACGAAGACCCGCAGGTTGACGCCGATCTGGGGCGCGGCCAGCCCCACGTGGTGCGGGCGGTGGTACAGGGTGTCGGTCAGGTCGGCAAGCAATTCGCGCAACGCGTCACCGAACTCCACGACCGGTTCGGAGGTCCGTTTCAGGCACGGATCGCCATAAATGCGGATAGGTTGGACGGGCATGAGGGGTTTAAAATTCCTTATATATGGAGACTGGGTCATCTTTTTCGGGGCCTGTCGTCATCCGGGCTTTCGACGGCACCTCCACTCCCATTTACTCTACCCCGCTTCCAGGAAGAAATCAAGACATCATCGGTGCCGGGTCATCGGCTCCGTCATTCGCGTATTAGCGTGGATACCGAAAGAAACCGCTGGACAGGTCGAAAACAATTGGATACACAAGAGACTAACATGCCATAGTTGCATAGATTCCTTTCGTGATCGGAAATTCCACGAAGAAGAGGACTCGAATGATGACCGAGCTCAAACATGAAGAGGAGAGTTTCAAGATCCGGGGAGCGGTGTTCGAGGTCTATCGCGAGATGGGGTGTGGCTTTCTGGAAGCGGTCTATCAGGAATGCCTCGAACGGGAATTTCGGAAGCAGAAAATTAACTTTGTATCCCAACTGGAACTGGTTCTGCAATACAAGGGGGAACCGCTGTTTCAAACTTACAAGCCCGATTTTATCTGTTATGAGAAAATTATTCTCGAACTCAAAGCCGTCAAGGAACTGGCCAATGAATACCGGGCGCAGACGCACAATTACCTCCGCGCGGCCGGTCTGGAACTTGGGTTTCTGGTCAATTTTGGTCATTATCCCAAGGTTGAAATCGAGCGGATTGTGAGATAAGAACCGAAAACAACCACGGAATACCCGGAACACACGGAAAACCGAGAATGAGCACTCCCAGGACAATTTCAAAGTCGATTTTTTCAGCGCCCATCGCGATAATGGTGAGGTCTTGCGTGCAGGCAAGGCCTGTTCCTATTCCC
>DAOPYU010000118.1:0-10900 GCA_035353095.1 Candidatus Sumerlaeota bacterium
AGCGCCAGCCACAACAGCGACCGAAACCGGAACCCCAGCGCCTGCAGGAGCGCCAGTTCGCGCCGCCGCTCCAGAAGATTGCGCACCAGCACCAACGCCAACCCGAGCGTTCCCAACAGCAACCCCAGCCCGCCCAGACTCTGAAACGTCGCCAGGTAGGTGTTTTCGACCGTCATGAGGCTGTCGAGCCGATCGGAGGCCGACGTGGCGTCAAAGCCGTAGTCCTCGAGCGCTTCCTCGAGTTGCGAGCCCAGGGCCGTGGCGTCGCGCCCGGACGTGTCCAGCGCGAACACACTCCACCCCGTATGTTCCGGGAAAAGCCGCTCGAAATTCTCCGCGCTCATCACCAGTTCGCTCTGGAAAACGCTCTTGTTGAGCAACCCGACAATCCGCAACCGGTGGTCGGCCACCGTGATTTCCTTCCCCAATCCCAGGTGCAGGAGCCAATAGACCGTCGTATAGTCGCCGATGACGGGAACCGCTCCGTCTTCGCGCGGCCGTTCGAGAAGTTTCCACGGGTCGGCCTTCGCCTCGGGATCGTGCGCCTCGGAGGCCGAGAACGTGAACCCGCCCCGCTCGATGAAAGCGGCCTCCACCCCCAGAAGCCGGGGCTCGGTGGCCCGGTAGAGGTTCTGGCAACTGGCGTCGTCCCCCGGACGCAGACGCAGGGCGTACAATCCGCCTTCCGGGATCTCGGCAAACGGGAAACCCCGGTCTTTGAGAATCGTCTGGATCGGTTGATAGAGAGGCACGGCGGTTTCGGCCAGAAGGGTAAAACCACCCGTGCCAGACCGTTTGTCCGAGGCACTTGAGCGGGAAGTCTGACGGTTGGCCCCCACCGCCACGATGAGGAAGGTGGCGGTCGCCACCAGGGCGACGATCAGCAGATTGCGCCCCGGTTGTCGGCGCGCGGCGGCCCGCGCGATCCGGGTCAGGCTGATCTGCTCGGGCGCCGTTTCCCCCTCGGAACGCAGGTACAGGGCAAACCCGGCCAGAGCGGTGGCCAGCAACGCGGCGGCGGTGGCGAAAAACAACGCCGCCTGAAGTTGAGCCGGAGACAGACAAGACCCCACCAGAAGGAGGAGGGAAAGGGTCCCCAATCCGACCGTCCACCGGCGCGGTCCCCGCCGGGCGCCCGAGGTCGAAACCGGACGTTCGATCCGTCCGGCCAATAACTGACACTCGGAGATCTTCGCCAGATCCCGCACCGCCCACCAGGAGGCAATCAGCGCCACCCCCCAGCCCCCTCCGAACCCGCCCGCAAGCGCACCGGGCGAGAGCGCAAACCGCACAAAGGGACTGCCGATCGAACCCACCCACCAGGTGTTCAGCCCCCGGACCATCAGGACGGCATACCCGACGGCCAGCAGAAGTCCCAACGCCCCCCCGGCGGCGGCGACAAGAGCCGCCTCGGTCAGCAGCAGGCGGTTCGCCTGACGGACGGTGAACCCGACGGCGCGCAGCAGCCCAAACTGCCGCGCCCGGCCCTCGATCCCCAGTCGGAACAGAATCTGAATCAACGCCGCCACGGAGACGAGAATGAACAGGCTGAACCCGACGAACAACTGCCCGAAATCCGACGCCCCCTGCGACGCAGCCAGTCCCTGCTCCAGAACCGGCAGGAACACCATCCCCACGGAAGCCGCCGAGATCCCCCGTCGCAAGGACCCACTCAACGCAGTCAGACGCTCAGTACTCACCTCTCCGCCACCGGGTTCCCGAAATCGGACCGCCGTAAGGTTTCCAAACGGATTGCCCCACTTCGCGCGCGCGGTTTCGAGTGATACGAACGCCTTGGGTGTGGCGCGGTAATCTTCCCAGTACTCATCGTCCCGTGCGCGGATGCGGTTGTGGTCGATCTTGAAGGGGGCGTCCCAGTTCGAGAGTTTGGGCTTGTCGGCCAGACCGGGGAAGTTGGGCGCCAGGGTTGGGTCGGCCCAGGGCGCCTGCATCGGGACAATTCTCGCCAGCGTGAAAGTAGTGGTTTCTTCGCGCAACTCCCCCCGCGCGGTCGGAACATAATACGTCAGACCCACCGGACACCCCACGGAGGTCTGCAAGTCGTCCGCCGCCTCCTGGTTGAGGAAGATTTCCCCGGCGCGCGGTCCAACGGACCCCGGCCCCACCTGATCTACTCCCGTCACGACCGAATAGGGGATCGTCCGCCCTCCCGCCCGGAGGGTGTTGGCCAGGTAGGTCAACACCGGCGCCGCTTCGAGGCCCAGTTCCGCGGCACTGCGGCGCGCGGCTTCTTCGACCGCCGGGGCAAGGAAAATGCGGTCCCCTTCCAGGGTTGCGCAGGGTTGCACCGCGACTTTGGGCCGGTCGCTGGTCTTGCGAGTGAGTTGCAGGCCCAGGTCATCGAGACTCGCCACCCGGTCGAGTAACACCTGGGGGGCTTCCTTCGTCCGAGACGACAGAAGGGTATTGACCCGCCCCTCCTGTCCCAACCGTTCCTGGAGGGTTTTCAGGGGAATAAACAGATTGAGCGGCTGTTGCTGGGAGGGGAACAGACCGAAACGCCCGATCCCCTGTTCCGGCAGAATACGCACGACGGTCAGACGCAACGTCGCCACAGTGGCGTCCCGGTCGCCCAGGTAGGTGTTGCGCCCGATGGCGCTGGGCCGCTCGGCCCGCACCAGAATCTCGTCGCCTTCCTTCGCCTGAATCTCCCGGGCCAACGCCTCGTTCAGAACCACACTTTCCTCCGGGTCAGGGAATGCGTCCCAGCGAATCGGGCCTCCCATGAAATCCCAGAAATCCGGACCGGCGCCCACGATCTGGACCTGACTGGCGCGGGCGTTCGAGTCGGCGTGACGAACCGAACCGGCGAAAATGATCGCGGAACAGAAAGTCGAGGATGTTTCCCCCGAGGCCTGGTTCAACCGGCGAGCCAGATCTTCCTGAAAAAAGAGTTCCGACACCAGCGCGTCCCGCACCGGTCCCAGGCGTTCGAACGTCAAGGCCCGCAAACTGGCCTTCACCGACGCCCCTACCAGGAACGACCCGGCCAGTACGGCCACCCCGATCGCCGCAGCCAATGCCACGGCCAACTGGACGCGCCAGTAGTGGCACAGGGTCCGGAAAAGAAGATGGAAACGAGAGAATGCCATGACGACTCTTATCCTACAGGAGGTTCCCCTCCAATGCGACCCGAATAGATTTCAAAGACGTGATTTGTGCTTGAAAATGAATGCCAAGTGCCATAGGGCGACCCAGAAGCAAAGTTGTATTACAACGATCAATCCAAACTGGAACAGCCAGTGCATATTCCATAAGAACTTCTCTACCAAAATTAGACCCGGTTGCTGAAACCATTCCCCAATTCTACTTATTCTGCTTGCCGGTCCACAAGGTCCGTAACCTCCGAAAAGAATAAGGATGAACGATAAAACAAAACTGGCAAGCCCGGAGAATACCCCCAACAAAACAGGACTATGTGCAATTTTCTGCATATCTCATTTCCCATTCAAAACCGGACATTGCATTTCATAATCCACGGATGTGCAATGAGGATGAAGAATCATGGGAACTTTCCTCAATCTCTCACGTTTCTGTCGCCCCTCCGGGGCTTGATCCACTTGGGAAACCTCGCCAATCCGATCACCCATAATTCATAAAGCGCAATGCAAAAAAACCAAGAGGGCCCTGTGCGGCCACTTATTCCCGATACAGCCCCGCTTCGCGGCGGCTTTGCGACTTTTTGCTGATATGCGTATCCTCGAAATAGTCCAGCCCCAATTTTTCAACCAGTTTCCGCAGGTACCCCCGATGCGGGCAGGGCGGCGCGTGGTGGTTGTCCTTCGTGATGCACGAGGCAAACTGGACCCCGATCCGTTCCTTCGGAATGCCATCCTTCCCGGCGCACCGCACCAGGTTCGAGAGTTTGCGCTGGAGCGCCCGCCCGCAACACCCGCCGCACGTCACGCTGACCATGCGGACCGGTTTCTCCGCCGGACAGGCGGCGAAACCGCCCTCCCGGTCGTGGAACGCGCGTTCGCAGTAATACCCGCTGCACCGTTCCGCCACGATGTGGCACTGGACCACCACGAGATAATCCTTGGACGCCAGACCGGAACCGGTCGAGACGGAAAAATCGGGAACTTCGGAGTCGGGAGAAGAAGACATACGGGGACACTTTCATGACCAATGGGGGTGATTGGAACCGTTAGACCTCTTTGTTCCACCGGCGGATCTTGCCGCTGGCGGTTTCTTCCAGCGCCTCGACCCAGGCGACGGCCTGCAACGCCTCCATTCCCTCGACATCCCGCCCACAGGCACGAAGTTCATCGAGGGAAGGCCGGGGGAAACCGGCCTGCGCAACCAGATCCGCATGGAGTCCATCCCCCGCCGGAGCCACCGTCACCCGCGCCTGGTCCACGGCCGGGTGGCTTTCGAGCGCGGCTTCGAGCAACTCGGGGAAAAGAGTCCGTCCTTCAATATGGATGGCCGCGTGGGCGCGGCCCAGAATACGGTAACACGCCGGAGCGGTCCGCCGGGCCAGATCCCCCGTGGGCAACCAGCCGTCCGGGGTCAGACCGGTGCGAAAGGTCTCCCCCTGAAGGTAACCCGCAAACAGACCGGGGCCCCGCAACAGAAGTTCCCCCACCGCTCCGTCCGCCACCGGTTTCCCTTCTGCGTCGAGCAGACGCACCTCCCATCCGGGCAGGGGACTGCCGACCGCTTCCGGCTGTTCGAGCGCGTGGGCCGTATTGAGCATCGGAAGCCCGGCCTCGATAATTCCATAAGCCTGTGACACCGGTACGCCATAGCGTTCATAAAAGGCGCGGGCCACCCGGGCGGGCAAACCGCTGGCCGTCGAGATGGCCAGACGCAACGAGGCCAGCGGGGCCTCGATACCGGTTTCCGACTCTTCGGCCAGCCGCCGATAATGGCGCGGCGCGGCGTAGAGAATCCGGGCGGCGTGGCGCTTGACCCGTTCAAGGATTTCGCGCGATGACGGGTTCTCGGTCAGGACAATCGTGGCGCCATAGGCCAGATACAGCGTGATGGAAACGAAGAAATGAAACGCCATCGGCAGAAGCCACAACACCGTCTCGGCGGGAGTGATCCCGAGTCCCCGATTGGCCGCCCGGAGGCGGTCGCCGATATTGGCGTGGGTCAGAACTGCGCACTTGGGCTGCCCCGTGGTGCCGGACGTGAACCGGGCAAAGGCCGCCTCGGGCACGGACGGAGCAAACAGGCGTTCCGGGACTGGCTTCGTCCAGGCAAACCACACCTCCCCGGAAAACCCTTCCGGATCGAGCGGTTGCGCCTCCAGCCCGAGAGGAAACGCCGCGCGTACTCCATCACTGACAACCGCATGGATCGGGAAGGCGCCCAATGTCTCCCGGAATTCCACGTCCGTCTGAGTGTGCGGCTGAAGCACCGCCACAGCACCCGCCCCCGCCACGGCAAAGGCGGTGGCAATGAAAACGGGAGTATTCCCCCCCACAACCGCAACCGCCTGACCGGGCCGAAGTCCCAACGCAACAAGACGGTCGCGCAGGCGGTACGCGGCGGTAAAAAGACGCCGATATTCGATCCGATCCGTTCCGTGAATCAGGGCCACATGGTCAGGCCATTGCTCAGCGGAGTGGTGGAGGATTTCAAGAACGTTCATTACGGACAGACTCTCGCGTGCGCAGGCTCTGTGAACCGGCCGTTCCTCCTCAGGCCTTACTTTCCGCTTTTTTCTGCTGATCGCGTGTGAGGTTCAACAACCCGCCGGCCAGCAGGATCTCGCGCTGACGCACGCTGAAGTTGAGCGCCACCTCGAACGACGTTTTCTTCGTCTGGTTGACGACCGTCACGGTTTCCGCCCCCTTCTTCAAAGCGGCCTTGAGATCGGGAATGTCGAGTCGGTCGTTCTGGGCGATACCGTCGTAGGCCGCCGGGTCGCAGAAGGTCAGCGGCAGAATGCCGAAGTTGATCAGGTTGGCCTGGTGGATACGCGCAAAAGACTTCGTGATGACCGCCTTGACCCCCAGGTACATCGGCGCCAGCGCCGCATGTTCGCGCGAGGAGCCCTGGCCATAGTTTTCACCCCCAACGACGAACCCGCCCTTGTGTTCCCGCGCCCGGGCGGCAAATTCCGTGTCCAGAACCGAAAACACATACTCGCTGATGGCCGGTATGTTCGAACGCAACGGCAGCACCTTGGCCCCGGCGGGCATGATGTGGTCGGTGGTGATGTTGTCCTCGACCTTCAGGAGCACGTCGCCCTGAAGCGAAGCGGGCAGCGCCTTGTTGATCGGCAACGGCTTGATGTTGGGCCCCCGCACCACTTCCACCTTGGAGGGGTCTTCCGCCGGGTTCAGAATCATCGAATCGTCAATCAGGAGACTCTCGGGCATCCGGACACGCGGCGCGGTACCCAGCTCGCGCGGATCGGTGATGTGTCCCGTGAGCGCCGAGGCGACGGCCACCTGCGGACTGCACAGGTAGGCCTGCGCGTCCTTGGTCCCGGTCCGACCCAGGAAGTTGCGGTTGAACGTGCGCAGGGAGGCCGAACCGCTGGGCGGCGACATCCCCATCCCGATGCACGGGCCGCAGGTCGGCTCGAGCAGGCGCACACCGGCCGCCACGATCGGCTCGAGCCCCCCCGCCTCGATCAGGTTACGCAACACCTGCTTCGAGCCGGGCGAAAGACAGGTACTCGTTTCGGGATGCACCCGTTTGCCCTTGAGCACCCGGGCGATCATCATGAGATCCTGAAGCGAGGAGTTGGTACAGGACCCGATCGCCACCTGAGCCAACTTGATATTGGACAACTTGCGCGCCTCGACCACGTTATCGGGACTGTGGGGACAGGCCACAAGGGGTTCGAGTTTCGACAGATCAATCTCGATCTCCTCATCGTACTGCGCCCCTTCATCGGCCGCCAGATACCGGTGGCTCGATCCCCGGTGCTGCAGGCGCATGAAATCGCGCGTCTGGTCGTCGCTCGGGAAAATACTGGTCGTGGCGCCCAGTTCGGCGCCCATGTTGGTGATGGTGGCGCGCTCGGGCACATTGAGCGTGGCCACACCCGGCCCCCGGTACTCGATCACGCGGCCCACCCCGCCCTTGACCTTCAAGCGGCGCAGCACCTCGAGCACCACATCCTTGGCCGAAACCCAAGGACTGAGTTTCCCCTCAAGCCAGACCCCCACGACTTTGGGCGCGGTCAGGTAGAAGGCGCCCCCGCCCATCGCCACGGCCACATCGAGCCCGCCGGCGCCGATGGCCAGCATGCCGATACCGCCCCCCGTCGGGGTGTGGCTGTCGCTGCCCAGCAGGGTCATGCCGGGTATGCCGAAGCGTTCCAGATGCACCTGATGACAGATGCCGTTGCCCGGCGCGGAGAATTTGATGCCATGTTTGGCGGCGACCGATTGCAGATAGCGGTGGTCGTCGGCGTTTTCATACCCGCACTGGAGGGTGTTGTGGTCCACATAGGACACGGAAAGTTTCGTCTGGACGCAGTCTATCCCCAACGCCTCGAACTGAAGGTACGCCATGGTACCAGTGGCGTCCTGGGTCAAGGTCTGGTCAATCCGGATGGCGATTTCCTGGCCGGGTTCGAGTTCCCCCTCGACCAGGTGGGCCTTCAAGATTTTATAGGTCAAATTCCGGGACATGACAGAATATCCTCGCGCGGCCTGAAAGACATGGAATCAAACGATTGCCGCTATTTGGGTTATGGCAAAAGCCCCGACACTATCGAGCGCGGACGGCCCTTGCGAAACACCACGTTAGTACAAGGCCGGAGTTTCGTCAACCCTTTGTCTGTTCTTTACACTCCTGACTTGACGCGGTTTCCGCTGCGTGTAAAAATAACCCCGTGAAGGACCGGAAGAATTCTCGGGCGAGGTCTGGCATCCCGTGAGGTAAATGGGAATGTTGGCTGATTCAGACAACCGGAAACGTGTGAGATAGATTTTGTTTTCCCAGCCGGATGTGTCCGTGGCGCTGTCCTTTCGCGCAGGAGATTCCATGCATTCACTGTTCGATCAATTTTCCCGACGCGTTCTCATCGTGGACGACGAGAACGACATCTATGTGCAATTTCAAGTGGCCTTGCAGAGCCGAAACCCGGCAACGGACCTGGATCATCTGGCCGTCAGGCTCTATGGGGAGCCGGTCAAAACAGATTTCATTCCCGACTTCGAGGTGGATTACGCGAATCAGGGCGAGATCGCCGTGGAACGTGTGAAAACCGCTCTGGAAGAGAAGCGCCCCTATGCGCTGGCCTTCGTGGATATGCGCATGCCTCCCGGCATTGACGGACTGGAAACAATCAAACAGATCTGGGCACTTGATTCGGCGGTCCAGATTGTGATCTGTACGGCTTATTCGGATTATTCGTGGAGCGAAATCCACGATCGGTTGAGTTCTCACGACCAGTTTCTTATTCTGAAAAAACCGTTCGAGTCGAGCGAAATCCAGCAGTTGGCCCTGAGTCTGACCGAAAAATGGGGATTGGCGGCTCAGGCGGCCATGAGAATGAGCGACTTGAAAGATATCGTTGGGCGTCGGGCCCTCGAGCTGGCCGAAACGAACGCCCACCTCGAACGGGAAGTTGCCGAACGCAAACGGGCCGAAGAAGCCCTGCGCCTGACTCAATTTTCCGTGGACCATGCGCCGGACCTGATCTTCTGGCTCGACGAAAAGGGACATTTTCTCGACTGCAATGAGACAACATCCCAGACACTTGGCTACAGCCCCGAACGCCTGGCCGGCATGCGGATCATGAACGTGGTGGTGGGATGCTCGGACGAAACATGGGCGGAACGGTGGAAACAGATCAACCAGCAGGGCCGCCTGCTCATCGAAGTCCAGATGCTCTGTCAGGACGGGAATATTCTGCCGGTGGAACTGATGGGGTACTACCTGGAGTATGGCAATTGCAAATATTGTTGCATGGTGGGACGCGACATCACTTTCCGCGTCGAGGCCGAAAACGAGCGCCAGACGATTGAAAACCGCATGCGTCAGACGCAGAAGTTTGAAAGCATGGGGGTCATGGCGGGGGGAATCGCCCACCACTTCAACAACCTGCTCATGAGTGTCATGGGCCATGCCGAACTGTTGCAGCGCGACGTGGCGCCCGAGTCGTCCCAGCATCTGTATGCGTCGCGCATTCTGGAAACCGCCCGGCGGGCCGCCGAACTCAGCGGGCAAATGCTGGCCTACTCGGGCAGCGGCATGATTTCCTCCCGGGAAATCCAACTCAATGAAATCGTGCATCAGACCGACATCCTCCTGCAGGCTTCCGCGGTCCCCGGGGTCCGAGTCGAATATGTGTTGGCGGAAAATCTTCCCTCCATGCAGGGCGATCCTTCACAGCTACAACAGGTCATGGTGAATGTGGTCACCAATGCCATCGAGGCCATCGTGGAAAAAGGGCGGGGAAATGCGGCGGAAGGGGTGGTGCAGATCACAACCGGCTTCCTGCCCAACGGGCCCGAAGGGCCGGTGTTGATCCCCCTGGCGGATCAGTCCTTCTCCGGTCCCTGCCTGTCCCTGAGTGTGACCGACACCGGCTGCGGCATGGACGAAAAGATGCGCCGCTGTCTGTTCGATCCCTTCTCGACAACGAAACTGACGGGGCGGGGCCTGGGACTGCCGGTCGTCTGGGGAATCATGCGGGGACACAAAGGCGCCATTGCGGTCCAGAGTGAACCCGGTTTCGGGTCGGTCTTCACACTTTACTTCCCCATCGCAACGCGCACACCCCCCCAATCTCTCATTGCTGCGACCAAGGCGCCCATCCAACAGTGGACGGGACAGGGAGTGGTGCTCCTGGCGGATGACGAACCCTATGTGCTGGAAGTGGCCCGTACTATTCTGGAACGAAGCGGATTGACGGTTCTGGGGGCCAACGACGGCCAGGAAGCGGTGGACCTGTTCGAGAAAACGCCCGACGAAATCGGCTGCGTCCTCCTGGACCTGACCATGCCGCGCCTGGACGGCGCCCACGCGATGGCCCGAATCCTCCAGATTCGACCCGAGGCGAAAGTGGTGATTTGCAGCGGATATGGAGAAAATGATGTGATGCGCCGGTTCGAAGGACTGAAAGTGGCGGGATTTCTGCAAAAACCGTTCCGTCTGGCTGAACTGATTGACACGGTGCGCCACCTTCTGGAGGAAATCCGAAAATGAATGCGTCCCCAACGGCTGGTGCGCGCCCCCTGCGGCTGGCCCTGACCTTGGGCGATCCGGCCGGGGTCGGGCCGGAAATCATCCTGCGTTTCTTCGAAGAAGGACTCTACTCGCCGTCGGTGCTCCCCTTTGTGGTGGGAGAAGCCCGACACCTCGATCAGGCCATGACCCACCCGGAGATCCCATTGAGCGGACTGCGCGTGGTGTCCGAACCGCCCACGGAACCGGCTCCCTCGGGAATCATCCCCGTCGTCGAACCCCCGGATTTCACCTTCCACGGGGAACTGACGCCCGGTCGGGTGTCGGCCCAGTGCGGTGCGGCCGCCTGGGCTTATGTGCGCCACGCGGTTCACCTCGTCCAGTCGGGCCAGGCCGACGCAGTCGTCACCGCGCCCATCCACAAGGAAGCGCTCCACGCGGCCGGGTGTCCCTTTCCCGGCCACACGGAAATGCTGGCCGATCTGGCCGGAGGCGTGCCGGTCTCGATGCTCCTGGTGGGGGGCGGTCTGCGCGCCGCGCTGGCCACCATCCACGAACCCCTGGCCCGGGTGCCCGGCTTGTTGAAAACGGAAACGCTGCTCGAACAGATTCGCCTGCTGGACCGCTTCATCCCGCTGTTCGGACTGACACGCCCGCGGGCGCGCATCGGTGTGACGGGTCTGAACCCCCACGCGGGCGAGGGGGGGATGTTCGGCCAGGAAGAGGCGCAGATCATCGTGCCCGCCATCGAACAGGCCCAGGCCGAGGGGCTGGA
>DAOPYU010000119.1:0-7078 GCA_035353095.1 Candidatus Sumerlaeota bacterium
CCGTCAACAATGCGGGATTGGGTGGAGTCGTTGGAGAAGACAAAACGGGGGACGGGATCGGATGAGGCTCCACCGATCGGGCAGTTGTTTGAGAAACGGGAGAGGGCGGCGTCCCTTGCCCCCTTTCCCCGGACTTCAGATAATACACGCCCCCCAGCGCCAGGATCGTACACACCGCCCCCAGTAGAAACCCGCTCCATCGCTTCGTTGTCTGAGACATTTCGGACCTTTCCCTGGAAGAGTTTTCCCAAAGCGCCGAGATTAGATTCTGGTGCATTCAGTCGCTACTGTTTAAAATTTAACAGGTTCTTCGTCCGGAATGCAATGGAGAAAATAAGAAACAGGACAGAGAAGGTATTCTCAGAAGAAATGCATTCCAGGGAGGAAGCGTCGAGGAATTTTCTCACAACCCGGCTTTTTCGGCCAGTTCCAGGTAGAGGTTCTCGACATCGGCGACCATGCGGTCGAGGCTGAAGCGTTCGGCGCGCTGGCGGGCGGCCTGGGCCATGCGGAGGCGTTCCTCGGGGGCGTTGACGAGGGATTGCAGGGCGGCGAGGGCTGCCGGGTCGTCGTGCGGGGGGACGATCAGACCGCTCTGGCCCGTCTCGATCGCTTCGGCGTTCCCCCCCACGCGGGTGGCGACGGTCGGCAGGCCCGCAGCCAGGGACTCGACGAGCGCGTTGCTGAACCCTTCCTTGAAGGAGGGGAGCACGGCCAGGTCGGCGGCCTGCAGGAGGTCCGGCACGTCGTCGCGCCGTCCCAGAAAACTCATCCGGTCCGTCACCCCGGCGCTGCCGGCCGCTTCCTCGACCGCCGCGCGCGAGGAACCGTCCCCCACGACCAGCACCTTGACGGTCTGCCCCGCCGGAGCGGTCAGGTCCCGGGCGATCCGGACCAGAAACTCCGGATTCTTCTGGGGGACCAGACGCCCGTGGTAGATCACCACGATGTCCTGGGGCGAGAAGCCCAGTTCGGCCCGGACGCGATCCCGGACGGAGCGGTTCGAGAAGGTCGCCAGGTCCACCCCATTGTAAATGACCCGGACTTTTTCCTCGGGCAGATGGAGCGTGTCGAGCACATCCTGCCGCACACATTCCGACACGGCCACGACGGCGTTGCGCCAGTGGCACAGCAGGCGGTCCTGCCAGCGCTGGCGCGCCGTGTCCCACGAGTTGACGTTGTGGACCTGACTGACGACGACCGGCACCCCGGCCAGCCGGGCCGCAATCGTACCGGGCAGGGCGGCGCGGTACATGTGCGCGTGGACCAGGTCAATCTGGTGGTGTTTCATGTACTGTGCCAGATTCCAGAGGCCGGACGGGGAGAGGCGGGTACGCATCGGGCAGAGATCCACCGGCACGCCCGCCTTTTCGAGTTCCGGCGCCAGCGCCCCGAGTTCGCGCAGGCAGACGAGGCGAACCCGGAAGAGGTCGCGGTTCAGTCGGGGCAGGACGGCGAGGATCTTGCGCTCGATGCCGCCCACGGGCAGCCAGGTGATGAGTCGGAGGATGTTGAGGGGTCTTTTTTTCATGGCGAGGGGGATTCTACCAGTCTGCCGTCCTTTTTCAAGCGGGAATTCGCGAATTCCGGCCCGCTCTCCCGGTCGAATCGGGCGGAAGGACGATTTCTTGAAAACCCCACGATTCGTGCTTGATCGGAATACCCGAAGGTTCCTATACTGAAACAGGATAACGGGGGATTTCCACCGGGTACGTTGATCAGAAACGCGCAGGGAAAACGGAACCGTACGGAAATGCCGGTCCGGAATCCGCGTAATGACCGGAAAGAAGCAGGAATTGAGTAACATGACACTTGTGAATCTTGTGACGGGGGGCGCCGGGTTTATCGGATCGCACCTGTGTGAGCGTTTATTGGAAAAAGGGGAGCAGGTTCTCTGTCTGGACAATTTCTTCACCGGTCGCAAAGAGAATATCGAACATCTGCTGAGCAATCCCCGGTTCGAACTGATTCGCCACGACATCACCGAACCCATCCGGGTCGAAGCAGATCGCATTTACAACCTAGCCTGTCCGGCCTCGCCGGTCCACTATCAGTACAATCCCGTCAAGACGATCAAGACGAACGTGCTGGGCGCCCTGCACACGCTGGGGCTGGCCAAGCGCATGCACGCGCGCATCCTTCAGGCTTCCACCTCGGAAGTCTATGGCGACCCGGCTGAGCACCCCCAGCGTGAGACCTACTGGGGCAATGTCAACCCCATCGGCATCCGCAGCTGTTACGACGAGGGCAAGCGGGTGGCCGAGACGCTCTTTTTCGACTATTACCGGCAGAGTCGTGTGGACATTCGCGTGGTGCGGATCTTCAACACCTACGGGCCCCGGATGCTCGTCAGCGATGGCCGCGTCGTGAGCAATTTCATCGTGCAGGCCCTGCGCGGGGAACCGTTGACCGTTTATGGAGAAGGCCAGCAGACGCGTTCTTTCTGTTTTGTGAGCGACCTGGTCGAAGGGCTGATCCGCATGATGGAAAGCGAAGGGTTCCCCGGACCGATCAATGTGGGAAATCCCGGCGAATTCACGATGCTCGAACTGGCGGAAAAGGTGCTGAAGTTGACCGGTTCCCCCTCTTCGATCGTTTTCAAGCCGTTGCCGGCGGACGACCCGGTGCGGCGCAAACCGGACATCTCGCTGGCGCAGGAGCGGTTGGGCTGGTGTCCCACAGTCTCCCTTGATGAGGGACTGGATCGGACGATCCAGTACTATCGCAAAACCCTGGGCGGATTCTGATTTCCCGGGGCAGGGAAGAGTGACATACGACCCCGTCGGGGAAAGTGATGCAGGTCACCGGGGGGTACCTGGGGCACTCGATCCTGGGGAAAAGCCGGGAGGGCGGCTGAAAGGGGGAAAACCAACCCTCGAACGAAATCGTCGTCATTGTGTAAACACTGGAACTTCTTTTCCAATCCCAGACTCTATTTCATTCACATTTTATCGGTCATGGCTGCAGTACACGCGCGTGTCTCAGATGGGAAGGACTGTATGAAGATCTCGACCCGAATGCGTTACGGTTCCCGAGCCATCGTCGAGCTGGCCCGGGCTTACCCGGATCGTCCTTTGTCGGTTGGGGAAATGGCGAAGGTCCACCGGTTGTCTCTGAAGTATCTGGAGCAGATTTTCGGGGCGCTTCGCGCTGCGGGCCTGATTTGCTCGTTACGCGGGATTTACGGGGGGTACGTCCTGGCGCGTCCTCCGGCCGAGATCTCCATGCTCGCCGTGTATGAAGCGTTGGAGGGGTCCCTGACGCTGGTCGAGTGCTCCTCGGAATCGCAACGCCACTGTTCTTCTTTTCTCGGGGCCTGTCCAACGCGGGGCCTGTGGACGGAAATGAGCCAGGCGCTTCGGGGCGTTCTGGCCAGGACCACCCTTCTGGACATTGTTGCCCAACAGGCACAGGAGGAAACGGCCAGTTCCGGATCACCGAAAAATGGGGGGTACAAGTGAGGAACGGATGACTTCCCGATCCTTTTCGAGAGCCTGTCCCGGCGAGACCGGCAGAGGAGCCAAATCCCCATCCGATTCCCCGCAGGGGTAAATAGAAGCGGTTATTTTCCTCGCCGTCCTTCGAAAAAGACGGTTCTGCCGGTTTGGGCTTCGGTGTGGACTCGATGGACGGGACGTGGAGCGAATTCGTTGCGTCACGGCCCCGGTTTCCAGAAGTTATGAAAGAACGCAGGAGAGGAGGTTGGTTCCTGCCCGCGAGTTAACTAGGATGGCCGGGTTGTTTTCTTTATCGTATTATCGAGGAACCGTCTGTCGCCCGGATGGAACGTGAATATCCGGATTTTCGAAAAAACGGCTTGACAAATCCTCACACCGTATGGTTATAGTTCGTTTGTACAGGCAACGAACAAACTGCGGGGTCCGCAAAGACTTCCCGGCAGTTTTCCGCAATTTATCGGTTTCCCTTGATCCCAGTCTGACAGTCCTCAGAGAAGAAGATTGGAGCGAGAGGTCAACAAATTTCGGGAGAGTCGTTAACGCTAACAGCATCATTCTGGCGGGAAATGCGAAAAACACGCTTTTGCCTTGATCGAAGTGCTGCTGTTGGCCCTTATCGCCATAAGGGATGTTGCTTCGAATTTCTGGAAAGTTAAGACTGCGCCCAGAAACTTTGCACGTGTAAGGGCCCTTGTGAAGGCCTTCGGACTGATTTCCTGGGACGCCTTCACTACCGCGTCCGACTTTAAATGGAGATTGATGGTTACCCGGTTTTTCGGATAACATGCACCCACATTGGGAAAGACAGGAAAGACTACGACTCCAATGCTTATGACGCTCAAGCACGCATGGTCTGCCCTTCCTGGAGTCAATTTAGCGGTGGTACTGACAGGTGTTCTGCCTCGCATGTGTCACTTGGAATGTTTCGTTACCCCGTATTCCCCACTTCCGGGATCGATAAGGAGAACCGTATGAAAAGCGCTGTCATCCGCCTTGCCTGGCTTCCTCTGTTGGTCGCTCAACTCGCCTTGGCGCAGCCGCCTGCGTCGCCCCAGACAGGAGCCGCGGTCGAGGATTTCAAACCGTCTTCAATCAATCAACCCGGCAGGTC
Source organism: Candidatus Sumerlaeota bacterium (assembly GCA_035353095.1). Taxonomy (GTDB): domain Bacteria; phylum Sumerlaeota; class Sumerlaeia; order UBA8349; family UBA8349; genus DAOPYU01. The sequence goes on from DAOPYU010000119.1 coordinate 4,570, forward strand.
GTATCCTCAGGTCAACTCGGAACGCCGCGTCCGCGCCCGCGTCATGGCGCCGCAGGCTCAGAATGTCCAACTCGACATCGGGGGTAAAAAGTATCCTCTGACAAAAGCGGATGACGGCGCCTGGGCCGGCGCCTCGGAACCTCAGGACGAAGGTTTCCACTACTACCAGATCGTGGTTGACGGGGCTCAGGTGCCCGATCCCAACAGCCTGTACTTCTATGGCTGCGGCCGCTGGGGCAGTGGTGTCGAAGTCCCGGCCCAGGACCAGGACTTCTACGCCCTCAAGGACGTTCCCCACGGCCAGTTGCGCGAAAATCTCTATCTTTCCAAAATCACCAATGCCTGGCGACGCTCGTTTATCTACACCCCCCCGGATTACGACAAAGACCCGTCCAGGCGTTATCCTGTCTTGTATCTCCAGCACGGCAGTGGTGAAGACGAGACCGGCTGGGGAGATCAGGGCAAGGCGAACCTGATCCTTGACAACCTGCTCGCCGAGAAAGAAGCTGTTCCGATGATCATTGTGATGGACAACGGTTACGCCTCCAAACCCGGTTCGGAAGCCGGACGCGGCAATTCGGCCTTCGAGGAAGTGGTGATCAAGGAACTCATCCCGATGATCGACGCTCAATTCCGCACTCTCGCGGACCGTGAGCACCGAGCGATGGCCGGCCTCTCCATGGGGGGCAATCAGACCTGTCAGGTGACCTTTCACAATCTCGACCAATTTGCCTGGATCGGCGCTTTCAGCGGGACCCTGAACGGACTGAGTACCGAGGCGCTCGATCCGGCCACTGCCTTCAACGGCCTGTTCAAGGATGGCGAGGCGCTGAACAAAAAGATCCAGCTCCTGTGGCTAGGCCAGGGTACGAAGGAACCCAACCCCTTCCCGGGGTCGGTTGGAGCGTTTCGGGCCATGCTGGACAAGGCCGGTATCAAGTACGTTTACTATGAGTCGCCCGGAACTGCGCATGAATGGCTCACCTGGCGGCGCGATCTGAATCAATTCGTACCGCTGCTCTTCAAGGATTAAATCAAGTAGCACCAGGACGCTCGGACGACCTGGTGAGTCTCATACCCAGAATGAGGAGGAATCTTATGAAAAAGGCAGTTGTTCTTCTTGCATGTCTCCCCTTACTGATCGGTCAACTCGCCCTGGCGCAATCCGTCCCCCCGACGGCCGGGACCCCGGCTGAGGATTTCAAACCGTCCTCGATCAACCAGGGCGGTAAACAGTATCCTCAGGTCAACTCGGAACGCCGTGCGCGATTTCGTATCGTGGCTCCTGATGCCCAGAGCGTTCGTGTCGATCTGGGCGGAGGAACGGTTCTGACCAAGGGGGAAGACGGCGTGTGGGGTGGCACCACCGCACAGCCGCTGGATGAAGGTTTCCACTACTATCAGGTGAACATTGACGGGGCCCAGGTCCCCGACCCCTCGACCCTGTTTTTCTACGGGTGCGGCCGTTGGGGCAGCGCCATTGAAATCCCCGCGAAGGACCGGGATTTCTATGCGAAGAAGGATGTTCCTCACGGTCAGTTGCAGCAGAATCTTTATTTTTCCAAGAGCGCCAATGCCATGCGCCGGTGCTTCGTTTATACTCCTCCGGATTATGACAAGGACCCGACCAAACGCTATCCGGTTCTCTATCTGCAACACGGCATGGGGGAGGACGAAACCGGCTGGGGCAACCAGGGTCACACCAACCTGATCCTGGACAACCTGATCGCCGAGGGGAAAGCCAAGCCGTTCATTGTCGTGATGGACAATGGCGGGACTATCGGAGGCGGTGGCAGACCCGGTGGTCCTGTTGCGGCCACGGCCGTGACACCGGGAACGGCTCCGGCCGGGAAAGCCGCCACAGTGGACGGTCCCCCGGCGCCGGGCGGCCCCCGGCGGTTCGATTTCAGCACGTTCGAGCAGATTCTCGTTGATGAGTTGATTCCTTACATTGATGCACACTATCGCACCCTGACCGATCAGCCGAACCGGGCCATGGCCGGTCTGTCCATGGGCGGCATGCAGACTCGGGCCATCACCCTGAAACATCTGGATCTTTTCTCCCACATCGGGGTCTTCAGCGGCGGCAGTATCGCCCCTAAGGACATCCCCGACATGGACGCGTTCAAACAGAAGGTCAAAGTCGTGTTCGTCAGCTACGGCAGCCGCGAAAGAGGGGCTGAGGGGAAAGCCAACATTGAAGCCTTGCAACAGGCCGGCGTCAAGGGCGTCTTCTACGAATCGCCCGAAACGGCGCACGAGTGGCAGTCCTGGCGGCGCAGTCTGTACCAGTTCGCCCCCCTCCTGTTCAATGACGGTTCTTCCCCCTCGCCTGTTTCGTCTGCGGCGACCCAACCGGTAGCAGCCCCTGTAAAAAGCGACTCGACCGGGTCGGGCGCCAAAATTATCCGGATCAAGGCGGGGCAGTCCACGCCGTTCACCGATTCGGCCGGTAACGTCTGGTCGGCGGAAGAAGGCTTCGAAGGTGGTGCCACGATTGCGCGCGATC
>DAOPYU010000119.1:7178-10826 GCA_035353095.1 Candidatus Sumerlaeota bacterium
TGGAGTCCTTTTCCTGTAAAGTTCCCAACGGCAAATACCTCGCGAAACTCTACTTTGCGGAGACGTTCGAGGGAGTGACCGGTCCCGGCGGGCGCGTCTTCTCCTTCAAAGTCCAGGATTGCGAGTTCAAGGACTTCGACATCTGGGTCAAGGCCGGTGGTCCCAACCGCGCCTACATTGAATCCGTTCCCGTGGAAGTGACCGACGGGACCTTCCGGATCACGTTTACGCCCAATGTTGAGAATCCGGCGATCAATGCGATTGAAATCATCCCGCAAACCGGTGACGCCGCAAGTGCGGCGGCCTCTGCTCCTGCCGCCAAGACGATTCGGATCAAGGCCGGTCAATCCACGCCGTTCACCGATTCGGCCGGGAACGTCTGGTCGGCGGAAGAAGGCTTCGAAGGTGGTGCCACGATTGCGCGCGATCCAGCGCCGACGATTGAGGGGACCAAGGATTCCGGCCTGTTCCTGAACGAGCATTATTCGATGGAGTCCTTTTCCTGTAAAGTTCCCAACGGCAAATACCTCGCGAAACTCTACTTCGCGGAGACGTTCGAGGGAGTGACTGGTCCCGGCGGACGCGTTTTCTCCTTCAAGGTCCAGGGGCGCGAGTTCAAGGACTTCGACATCTGGGTCAAAGCCGGGGGCGCCAACCGCGCCTACATTGAATCCGTCCCCGTGGAAGTGACCGACGGGACCTTCCGCATCACGTTTACGCCGAATGTTGAGAATCCGGCGATCAACGCGATTGAAATCATCCCGCAAACCGGCGACGCGGCCAGTGCGGCGGCTCCTGCTCCTGCGCCCCAGGTTCCCGCGACACCGGCTCCCGAAGCCGGCAATACACAAACCGCTCCGGCGACTCCCACGTCCACCGGCCCCGTTGTCCTGAAGATTGACGCGGGCAAAGTCACGGGGACGGTCAGTCCCATGTTGTACGGGTTGATGACCGAGGAAATCAATTTTGCCTACGAGGGCGGAATTTACGGCGAGTTGGTTCGGAATCGTTCGTTCAAGGCCCACGAGAAAAACCCGCTTTTCTGGGAGACCGTTGGGGACACGTCTATCTCGCTCGATACAAAACAGCCGTTGAACACCGCTCTGAACGTGAGTTTGAAACTGGACGCGAGCAAGGCTTCGGAGTCCGCTCCCGGCGGGTTTTCAAACGGCGGTTACTGGGGGATTCCCGTCCGGCCGGATACGAAGTATCGCGCCTCGTTCTACGCGCGCAGCGACAGTTTTTCCGGCCCCTTGACTCTTTCTCTGGAAAGCGCCGACGGCAAGACGGTCTTCGCCACCGAGAGTATTTCGAAGATCACCGGCGAGTGGAAAAAGTATGAAGCCACTCTGAAAACCAAGGATGACATCAAGCCGTCGAAAGACAACCGATTGGTCATCAAGACCGCAAAACCCGGAACAATCTGGTTTCAGAATGTCTCGCTTTTCCCGCCAACCTACAAAGATCGCCCGAATGGCACACGTCCGGACATCATGCAATGGCTGGCCGACATGAAACCCGCATTCCTGCGTTTCCCCGGCGGCAACTACCTGGAGGGCAACAACATGGCCGAGCGGTTCAACTGGAAGGAAACCATCGGCGATGTCTCCGAACGTCCCGGCCACCGCAGTCCGTGGGGGTATTGGTCCACGGACGGTTTCGGCCTGCTGGAGTTTCTGGGATGGTGCGAAGATTTGAATATGGAGCCGGTACTGGGCGTTTTTGCGGGTTACACCCTGGATAAAAAATATGTCGAGGCGGGACCTGCTCTGGAGCCCTATGTGCAGGAGGCGCTGGAAGAAATCGAGTATGTCATCGGTGACAAAGACACAAAATGGGGCGCTCAGCGCGTGAAAGATGGACACCCAAAACCGTTCAAGCTGACTTACGTGGAGGTCGGCAACGAAGACTGGTTCGATCTCAGCGGCAGTTACGAAGGTCGCTTCGCGCAATTCTACGACGCCATCAAGGCGAAGTATCCGGACCTGAAGGTCATCTCGACAATGGGATACGAACACCCGAAACAGGTCGTCCGCAGCCGCGTGCCGGATCTGGTGGATGAGCACTATTATCGTTCGCAGGAAGAAATGATGGCGCACGCGCTCGACTACGACAAATATTCACGCACGGACAAAACGAAGATTTTCTGTGGCGAATGGGCCACGCGGGTCGGCTCGCCCACGCCCAACATGGCCGGAGCGCTCGGCGACTCGGCCTGGATGACCGGCATGGAACGCAATTCCGATGTCGTCCTGATGTCCTGCTATGCGCCACTTTTCGTCAACGTCAGCCAGCCGAACGGACGGAATCGCTCGATGCAGTGGAGCTCGGATCTGATTGGCTACGACGCGTTGAACAGCTACGGCTCGCCCGCGTATTACGCCCAGATGATGTTCAGTACCCTGCATGGAAATGAAATCCTCGCGACCGATTCGCAGAACATTCCGACGCGTGAATGGAAACCTCGGTCTCCGCGTGGAGGAGAGTCCGCTCCGCAGCAACTGCAGACAATCTTTTTCTGCGCCACACGCGACAGCAAGAGCGGAACCGTTTATCTCAAGGTTGTGAACACCTCCGACTCTTCGAAGAAAATCCAGATCCAGCTCGCCGGCGCGTCGAAGATCAAAGCGGAAGGTGAGATGGTGTCATTGTCGGCAGGCAGCCTGAACGACACAAATTCAATCGAAGAGCCGGAAAAAATCAAACCGCGCACGGAGAAAGCCGAGGGCTTGAGCGCCGATTTCGCGCGCGAAATTCCGGCGTACTCCATCACGATCCTGAAACTGGAAACGAAATGACTCTCACGGCGCGCACAATAGAAGGCGCTCCGTATTCCCGAAACAAGGAGGAATTTTATGAAAGCCTCAGTCATCCGTCTCGTCTGGCTTCCCTTGCTGGTTGCTCAACTTGCTCTGGCGCAGACAGCGCCCCCTCAGAGTGGAACCGCTGCAGAGGATTTCAAACCGTCTTCGATCAATCAACCCGGCAAGCAGTACCCGCAGGTCAACTCCGAACGCCGTGTCCGCGCCCGGGTGGTGGCGCCGCAGGCCCAGAATGTCCAACTCGATATCGGGGCTAAGAAATACCCTCTGACCAAAGGGGAGGATGGCGCCTGGATCGGGAATTCGGAGCCTCAGGACGAAGGTTTCCACTACTACCAGATCGTGGTTGATGGGGCTCAGGTGCCCGACCCAAACAGTCTGTTCTTCTACGGCGCCAGCCGTTGGGGCAGCGGCGTTGAAGTCCCCGCAGGGGACCAGGACTTCTATGCCCTCAAGGATGTCCCCCACGGCCAGTTGAACGAAACTCTCTACTACTCGAAGAGCACCACTTCCACCCTCCGCTGCTTCGTCTATACCCCCCCGGATTACGGGAAAGATCCGTCCAAACGGTATCCGGTTCTGTATTTGCAGCACGGCGGCGGGGAGGATGAAACCGGCTGGGGCAGCCAGGGCCACGCCAACCTGATCATGGACAACCTGATTGCCGCCGGGAAAGTCAAACCGTTTATCATCGTGATGGCCAGCAGCTACGTCGGCGGTTACGGCGCCGGTCCCCGGTTCGGGGCTCCCCCTCGTGGTGGCGCTCCGGTTGGTGGTCCGCCCGCGGGTGGTCCGCCTGCAGGAGGTCCCCCGGCTCGTGGGGGCC
>DAOPYU010000120.1:0-10781 GCA_035353095.1 Candidatus Sumerlaeota bacterium
TGACCAGGTATGTCCCCTTGTAGATCAGTCCCTCGTCATAGAGGCGTTTGAAAACGGTACGGACGGCTTTCGAGAGGCCCTTGTCGAGCGTGAAACGGGTGCGGGTCCAGTCGCACGAGCTGCCGAGCTTACGCAACTGATCCAGAATGATACCGCCGTACTCGTCGCGCCACCCCCACACGCGTTCGAGGAAGGCTTCGCGTCCCATCTGACGGCGGTCGAGTCCCTGCTGGCGCAGTTCCTTCTCGACGCGGTTCTGGGTGGCGATGCCGGCGTGGTCGGTGCCGGGCAACCAGAGCGCGTTGACGCCCGACATGCGTTTCCAGCGGGTCAGGACGTCCTGGAGGGTACAATTGAGGGCATGACCCACGTGGAGGCGGCCCGTGATGTTGGGCGGGGGGATGACGATGGAGAAGGCGGGTTTTCCCTTGCCGGGATCGGCTTGAAAATACCCTTTTCCATCCCAGTGGGTGTACCATTTCTGTTCCAGCGAACGGGGATCGTATTGTTTGCTCAGTTCCATCGTCATGGGTATCGCACTTTCTCGTGTCGGTGTGGGGCCGGTTTGGCCCGCTTCCGCCCCGGAGTTTGGGAATTGTCTGGGGCAGGTCGGGGGGATTTTGCGCGAAAAAGGCGCAAGGCGCAAGGGTTTTGTCGGGGAAGGCTCCGAGGCGTTTCTTTACAGGGCTTTTACGGCCTGCCGTTCCACCGGAAAAATGAAGAGGGAGGGAGGGTCCGGGGGACGATTGAGAACGTCCGTCCAGAGACGGCAGTCAAAAGGTTGACAGAAATTGCGCATCAACCAAGAAGATTTGGACGAGGTTCCTGGGAGAATGAGCCGGATTGAATCTTTCCGGAAGGGATACCTGGAGGCCAGAGGATTGATTGGATTGAGATTGGAGTGATCTTCTTTCGGGAAGGAGGACTCCGGGGTCGAGATGGCATTTCGATTGCTTGAGATGCGAGAGAAGTTTGTGTGTGGAAAGGATCGCACCATGAACAAGAGATGGAATGTCAACGTGGAGTCTGTTCTTCTGGCCTTCTGCAGTCCGGAAGAGCGGGTGGCGTACAGTAAAATGGGGCTTCGCGAACGCGAGACCTTGCGTCGGCAGCAGGCGGCACAGGGCGCGATCAAACGTCTCACGCCCACCTTTGAAGTGAAAGGGCGGAAGATTTCCCTCTCTTTCCGGAAGCGGGGCGATCATGCGTCGTGATCCGGTCCATCCCACGCGCGTGGTGTATCACATGTTGCTTCGCGGTTTCGATTCGATTTCCGACGAGGCCATTCACGATCCGTTGAAGTCTTACCGTCCGTTGCGGTTGAAACAGATGGTGCTGCGGTCGGTCTTTCAGGATTACGACGACAACGCCTTCCGGCACATGGGGCCGGGCATCCGGTATGTATGAGCGGCCGTGTCGGGGGGCGTGTTTTTCCTCCCGCCGGGGGGGGCGGGTTCCCCCTGGCAACGGACAATCTGGTTGATTCTGGAGAGCTTATTGGAGTAGCATGGATCTAAAGGAATCCCTCCGCGCGACCGATAAGAAGGGGGGAGGGAACCTGTGGATGGGGCGTTCTCTCCCGGTGAGGCGGTTCCGCGGGGTGGAACGTTTTCTTTTTTGTCCTTTTTTCCGGGGACAGGAAAGGTCGGCCTGTTCAGGCGGAACGGGTTTCCAGATTTCATGCTTGATGATAAGTGAGGGGAACGGATATGGCGGAAAAAGCGGAGAAGGCCGAAAAAGCCGAGAAGGGGGAACCCCCGAAAAAATCGAAGAAGATGTTGATCATCATTGTTCTGGCGGTGGTTCTGCTGGGCGGAGGAGGGGCAGGCGCTTTTCTCTATATGCAGAAGATGAAAAACAAAGCCGCGGCCCCGACCGAAGAGACGCCGGAACCAACCAAGGGCGATGTGATCGCCGAGGAAGCGGGCGGGCGCTCGAGCGGCTCCGAAACGGCCAAGAAGGGCGAGGCCAAGAAGGAAGAGAAGAAGAGCGAAGCCAAAAAGGCCGAAGCGAAGAAGGACGAGAAAAAGAGCGAGGCCAAGAAGGAAGAAAAGAAGGGCGAGAAGAAAACGGAAGGCAAAGAGGGAGAGGCGACGGTGACGGAGGAAGAATCGGGGCCGCCGCCGGACATGAAACTCGATGAGATCACGGTGAACCTGAAGGGGAGCAAGGCGGGGTTTGTGACGATCGGTTTCTACATTGTCTTCAATGAGGATAAGCTGGACGGTCCCAAGCGGGCGGAGGCGGCCAAGCTGCGCATCCGGGATGCGCTTTTCACCCTGGTGAGCACCCGCACGCGCGAGGAACTGGAATCGGAAGAGGGAATGCTGCTGCTCAAGCGCGAAGTGACGAAGAAACTGAATGAAGTGATCGGGGCGGGGTATGTGAAGGAAGTCGGTCTGACCGACAAGATGTTCTCCGGCTATCTCTAAGATGAGGGAATCGGCCTGACATGGCGGACGTACTTTCCCAGGAAGAAGTAGATGCGCTCTTATCGGGGCTGACGGGTGGCTCGATAGCGTCCGAAACGGACCAGCCACCGTCGCGCAGCGATTTTGTCGTCTTCGACTTCACCAACCAGGACCGGATCGTCCGCGGGCGTCTCCCAACGCTCGAGATGATCCACGACCGTTTCAGCCGTCTGTTCCGCCAGTCGGTCAGCGCGGCCATGCAGCGCGTGATAGACGTCAATGTTTTGAACACGGACGCCAGCAAGTTTGGCGAGTTCATGCGGGGCCAGGCGATCCCTTCGAGTTACCACATCTTCCGCATGGAACCCCTCAAGGGATCCGCCCTGGTGGTGCTGGAGGGGAAGCTGGTCTTCACGATGGTGAACAGTTTCCTGGGGGGGCGCGGCACCTCGTATTACAAGATGGAGGGACGCGATTTCACGGCGATCGAAAACCGGATTGTCAAGACGGTGGTGGATCTGCTCCTGCAGGACTACCAGAACGCCTGGGCGCCCGTCAAGGAATTGAAAATTTCGCACACGCGGGCGGAAATCAACCCGCAGTTCGTCTCGATCGTCCCCCCCAGCGACGCCGTGTGGGTCATCGAGATGGAGATGAGTTTCGAGGATGTGAGCGAAAAGCTCTGTTTCTGTCTCCCCTATTCGACGCTCGAACCGCTGATGGACAAGCTCAAGGCGCGTTACCAGAGCGAAAGCATGACGAGCGACAACACGTGGGTGGGGCGAATCAAGGAAACCCTGAACGAAGTGCCGCTCGAGGTGATTGCGCAGTTGGGCACCTCGCAGATCACGGGCCGTCAGGTACTGGCGCTCAAGCCCGGGGATATTATCCAATTGCGCGAGCGGTGCGACGATCCCCTGAACGTGTACATCGAAGGGGTGTTGAAGCTGAAGGGCAAGGCGGGTTCTTATCGCTCGAGCAAGGCGATTCAGATCACGGAAGTCCTGCCGTGCAAGATGATGCGTGAGGACGAGGAAGAAAAGGAAGAGGATTGACCATGCTGGATGACGCACAGAATGGAAATCATGGGACCGAAGACGAGGAGGAAATCTCGTGGGAGGACGCTTTCGCCGAGGCGGCCGCCGGTCAGGGTCAGCATGGGGTGCATGAAGCCATGAGCACCGGTGGAGCGGGGGTCTCGGACCCGCTGATGGCGCCCACGGCGGCTGTTCCGGCCGGATTGCAGCAGGGAGCCATTGATCTGGATTTCCTGCTCGACATCGCTCTCGAAGTGACGGTCGAGATCGGGCGGAAAAAAATCCTCATCAACGACCTGTTGCAATTGCAGCAGGGCTCGGTCATCACGCTCGACAAAATGGTGGGCGAGTCGTTCGAGGTTTATGTGAACGGCAAGATCATGGCCTACGGCGAGGTGGTGATGATCAACGAGAAATTCGGTATTCGGTTGACGGATATTGTGGACCCGCGCGAGCGCATCGAGCGGCTTTCGTAAGCGAAACGACTTTCTTTTTCCGTTCTCAATCTGAAGTGGCGTCTCTGTTTTGTGTCAGGAGACGCGTGTATCCGTCATGGCTTTTTCTATCCAACTATCTCGCAGAATCTGCGCAAGCCGCGATGATTTTTACCCAGGACAAGCAAAGTGTGTTGGGACCAATGTTTTCAACCACGAAAGACACGAAAAACTCGAAGAAACTGTTTTCGTACTACTATTTCGCAGGATCAACGCAAATTGCATACATTCTAAGGACGGGGAAAAGCGCCCCGGAGGGGCGCGGGTGAGTAGCCGTGGGTGGAGCGAAGCGGAACCCACGGCTACTCACCCGATTTTTCCCGCCCCGGATGGGGCGGAGGAAGACGTGAGAAAATCTGATGGGATATGTTTGGAGACCGTCCATCATATCTGTAGTGCAACCGCCCTGCGCCCCTCTGGGGCGCGTAGGAGGGGACTCTCTTCCGGGGGTTTCGCTTCGCTTCACCCCCGGCTACTGACCTTTGCCCCTACCGGGGCAACAAATTCGGTTGCTGTTTCGCTGTGCCGGGTCATTTCGCGCCTTCCGTGGTTTACATTTCGGTTGCGGTTTCGCTGCGGCGGATTTCGCTCGGTTTCTCAAGTTTCCCGATACATCTTGCTCGGTCTGGTGATGCTTGTGACTGTTCCCGCGCTTCAAGCGGCCAACGGCATAACCGATGCGGATATCCGGACTTTTAGCGAAAAGACAACGGAGGCGTCGGAAAAACAGACAAAACCGGATATCAAGCCGAAAACGGAAGGCTGGCGCCTGTTTTTCCAGGCGATGGGATCGCTGGCTCTGGTGCTGGGGTTGATCGGGCTGATCGCGTTTGTGTTGAAACGCTATGCCAAGTCGGCTCAGGTGACGTCGAGCCGGTCGGATGCGATCCGGATCGTGGGGACCAAGATGCTCGGGGGGCGCCGGTGCCTGATGCTGGTGCGGGTCCGCGGGCAGACGCTTCTGCTCGGGGTCACGCCGCAGTCCATCAACTGCCTGACGGAAATCCACGAGATCGAGGGCGAGTGGGTGCAGCCGTCGAGTGTGGAAGGCGCGGCGGTTCCGGGGGCGTTCGAGCGGCAGTTGGGAAAATTCGTCAACGAAACTATCGCGTCCGAAAAGCCGGTTTCGCGGTAGGGGATTCATAACCCTTCAGCCATTCTCTGCTCGGGGTTTTCCGAACCCCAGTTTCTTTTCCGTACCCCAGTTTTCCGGGGCTCAAGGCTTACCAGAGATTGCTTCATGTTCGCGGGAAGGGACTTTCCCGTGCCCAATTGCATGGCGACAGAAAGGCGTTTCCAGATTTGGGAACGCCTTTTTTCCTGTCTGGCGCGTCCCGGGTACAAATCTTGTTGAAAGGGAAACAGAAGAGGGCCGCTGGGCGCCGGTGTCGGTTTTCCGGCGCCCGCATGGGGTCCGGGGGGATGTGAAGCGTGAGAGCAATGGGACGATGGACCGAAGTTCTGAGAGCGGGGGCGCTGGTTCTGCTGTTTGTTCTGGCGGTACCGATGAGTTGGGCGGACACCCAGGATGCGGCGGGACGCCCGTCAGCTCCCCTGCGCCAGCCGACACAACCCTTGACGGCGCCTACGCCGCCGACGAGCCCCGCCACGCCCGCTCAACCGGCTTCCCCCGGGCTTTCGCTGAACATCAGCGGCCTGGATCAGGTGGGCCAGCCACAGAAGATTTCGTCGAGTCTCATGTTGCTTCTGCTGTTGACGGTGCTGAGTCTGGCGCCGGCAATCCTGATGATGATGACGGGGTTCGTGCGGATCGTGGTGGTACTGGGGTTTGTCCGGCGCGCCATCGGGACGGAACAGGTGCCGCCGAACCAGATTGTGCTGGGGCTGGCGCTTTTCTTGACACTGTTTGTCATGGCGCCGACGTTCCAGAAGATCAACAAGGAGGCGCTTCAGCCCTACATTGCCGGACAACTGGCCCCGAAAGAAGCTTACGACATCGGCATTCAGCCGGTTCGGTCGTTTCTGTTCGACCACTGCCGCAAGAGCGATCTGGCACTGTTTGTGAACCTGGCGGGTCTGGACCGGCCCCAGACGCGCGACGACATCCCGCTTCAGGTACTGGTGCCGTCGTTCATGATCAGCGAACTGAAGACCGCCTTCATCATCGGTTTCGTCATCTACATCCCCTTCCTGGTGATTGACATGGTGGTGGCGAGTATCCTGCTCTCGATGGGCATGATGATGCTGCCGCCGGTGGTCGTGTCCCTGCCGTTCAAGGTTCTGCTGTTTGTGCTGGTGGACGGCTGGAGCCTGGTGGTGGGGTCTCTGATGAAGACGTTTTAACCGGGAAACGGCCGTTGAGAAGGGGAAACAACCCATTTCCCCGTGAAAAGGGGCGATTCTGGGCGGGCGGGCGTCCCCGCCCGCCTGAAAGAAAGGCCGCACGGGGACGTTCAACCGCGGTTCTCAGGTTTAACCGGGCGGGCAACTCTGCCGGGGGGTTTTAGAGGAAAGGGAGTGTGGGGCATGGAACCTCAAGTCGTCATAGACATCATGCAGGACGCGTTTCGCACGTCTTTGTTTCTGGCGCTGCCGTCGTTGACGGCGGCGATGGTGGTGGGGGTACTGGTGGCGGTCTTCCAGACAGTGACCAGCATTCAGGAACAGACGCTGGCGTTTGTTCCGAAAATGCTGGCCGTGATGCTGGTGCTGATTCTGTTCTTCGGGTGGATGCAGCGCATGGTGATCAGTTTCACGACGGAACTGATCTCGAACCTGCCGAAATATATCGGATAACCCGCACGCCGGGGAATGGGGAAATGGCGGATGTTTTCGATCCCGATAGAACCGGTTCTGGGCTTTTTTCTGGTCTTTGCCCGGGTGGGTTTCTTCTTCGCCTTTCTGCCGATCTATGGGGACGCCTTTGTGCCGAATCGCATCCGGATTCTTTTGTCTCTGGTCGTGGCGCTGCTGTTTGCGCCACTGGTGGAGGTGAACCTGGCGGTTTTTCCGCAGACGGTCTGGGATCTGGCGGGGTTTCTGCTGCCGGAGGCGTTGCTGGGCCTGTCGCTGGGGTTTGTCGGACGTCTGTTCTTCGCCGCGGTTCAGTTTGCCGGATCGGTCATGGGGCATGAGTTGGGCTTCCAGATGGCGGACATTCTGGACCCCACGCAGCAGGCGCGCATTCCGGTTCTGGGCCAGATGCTGTTCATCGGTTCGCTGCTGGTGTTTCTGGGGATCAACGGCGACCATCTGTTTTTTCAGGCGCTGGCGCAGTCGTTCCGGGTGGCGCCTCTGGGGGAACTCAGCATCCCGGACCGGTTGGGTGCATTCTTTTCTCAGAGTACCAGCCGTATGTTCGTCATTGCGATTAAACTGAGTATGCCGATTATCGCGGCGATCTTTGTGACCAATGTGGGAATGGGGATGCTGGGCAAGGCGGTGCCGTCCATCAATGTGTTTGTGGAACGCTTCCCCATTGCCATTCTGCTGGGTTTCTTTGTGCTGAGTGTGGTCTCGGGGTTCTTTGTCCACCTGGTGACGGATCAGCTGGGAGTGGTACGGGACGAGTTGACGACGGTCTTACAGTTATTCGGGCGGTGAGGAGAGGACCATGGCTGAAGACACGGGGCAAGAAAAAACCCAGGAAGCCACCCAGACCAAAATCAAGGAAGCGAAGGAAAAGGGACAGTTTGCCCGGAGCCAGGATATCACGCGTGTCGCGTCCCTGCTGGCGATTCTGATCTTTTTCTGGCTGGCCCAGGACTACTTCACCCAGAATGTGCTTCACACCTGCGCTTTTTTTCTCAATTTCAACCAGTTTCCCGAGATTTCCGAACAGACGCTGCCCGAGTTCGCGTGGCTGGTCGTGTGCCATTTTCTGAAGATTTCCCTGCCGGTGCTGGTCGTGGCGATGGTGGCGGGCGCGGTGGCCGAGGTGGGCCAGGTCGGCTTCCAGGTGCTGCGCGACCCGTTCGAGCCGAAGTGGGACAAACTGGACATTGCCAAGGGGTTCTCGAACCTACTTTCGCTCAAGCGTTTCGTCGAGGGCGCCAAGGCGTTCTTCAAGATGCTTTTTTTCGGCTATGTTGTTTTCAAAACGATCCGGGAATCGTTGCCGGATCTGGCGGTCCTGAACACCAACGACGTCTTGCCCGGCCTGAAGATCATGATCGGTTTCGGCCTGAAACTGGGATTCCGCGTCTGCGAGATGATGATCATCCTGGCGGCGGCGGACTATTTTTATCAGCGGTTCGAGTATTACAAGAACCTGCGCATGACGCACCAGGAAGTGAAGGAAGAACGCAAGCACCAGGAAGGCGATCCGCTCATCAAGTCGCGCATCCGGAGCATTCAGATGGAGATCGCGCGCAAGCGCATGATGCAGCAGGTGCCCCAGGCGGACTTCATCATCACAAACCCGACACACTACGCCGTGGCGCTGAAATACGATCCGGCGAAAAACCCCGCGCCGATGCTGACCGCAAAGGGACAGAATTTTATCGCACTCAAGATCCGCGAGGTGGCTCAGCGCGAAGGGGTACCGGTCATCGAGAACCCGCCCCTGGCGCGAGCCCTGTACAAGAAGGGAAAAGTGGGACACCCGATCCCGGCGGATCTGTTCAAGGCCGTGGCCCAGTTGATGGCGACGATCTGGATGCTGGCGTCGAAGCGGGGCGCGGCCTGGGCGCCCAAGATCCCGCCCCGGCGTGCCGCCGGCCGGCCGCCGCAACACGTCCCGGCCCTGAGTCCGGCACCTGCCCGAAACACCGCACCCCGTCCGCAACCTCTGCCGCAACTGGTGCCGTGAGGCAGAAGAGGGAGCCGAATGGGGATCGGGAAATATTCCGAGGGGGGAGACCCTCCCCGCATCCCGAGAGATCCGATTGCCGGGACTACTTTTCCCGGTCTTTGGGGAGCCGTCCCAGTTCCTTCAGATAATAGCGATCGTAACAATCGGGACACAGACCGTGGCTGAACAGGGCTTCCGTGTGGGCTTCGATGTAAAGTTCGATCTGTTCCCAGGATTGCTTGTCGGTGCGAATCCGGTGGCAGTGGGAACAGACGGGCAGAATGCCCTGAAGGGTCTTGACGTGCGCCAGCGCGTCTTCGAGGTCGGCGATCCGTTGTTTCAGGGCCTTCTGGAGTTCGATCATTTTTCGTCCCACCTCGAGGCGGGCCCGCAGTTCTTCCGCGCAGAACGGTTTCTTGATATGATCGTCCGCACCACTCTGGAACGCGGCCACCACATCTTCGTCACTCGAACGGACGGTGAGGAGCAGCAGATACTTCCGGTAACCGGCGGGCTCGTCCTTGCGATAATTCCGGCATACTTCAACCCCGTCCAGACCCGGCATCATCCAGTCGAGCAGCGCCAGGGAAATCGAGTCATCCTGCTTCAGCGCATCCAGCGCCGAGGCGCCATCCGACACGCAGACCGACTCGTAGCCCCACCACTCCAGCATGGCGATCAGCATTTCAAGGGAGACGGGATCGTCTTCCGCAACCAATACCCGCATGATCTTCTCTCTTCCTGTTGCTGCGATTCGGAACCCGCCTCCCCGGCGACGGGCAGTTGGAAACCCGCCCGCCAGCGCCCGTTTGGGGAGACTGATTCGGATTCCGTATTTTTCCCTGCTGAAAACATTCCATCTTCGCTCGGAACCCATGCGGATATCATATAGGATAACCGGGCGCGTGGGCCATAGAAACCGACTTGGCGTTTCGAAAAAAGTCCCCCTCTGAAAACCCGGGAGACCCCGGTCGTTCCGGTTGGTCCTTCCAGTTCTCTGAACTGAATTTTCTTATGAAAGCGTTTGCCGAATGCGTTCCAGCGCCCGCTCGATCCCGGCACGGTCCACCATCAGGTTGGTGACGGCCCGCAGCCGATCCGGCCCCAGGGCCAGAAGGCGTACCCCCTGCGCCTCGAGCCGGTTGGCGACTTCCTGCGCGGGCGCCGAGTGGACACCGAAAAAGACGATGTTCGTCTCCACTTCGTCCGGGTTCAATTCGATCCCCGGAATTTCGGCCAGGCCCTGCGCCAGCAGCCGGGCGTTGGCGTGGTCGTCGGCCAGGCGGTCGCGGTGATGTTCAAGCGCGTGGAGAGCGCCCGCCGCCAGCAGGCCCACCTGGCGCATGCCGCCGCCCCACTGTTTGCGGAACCGCCGGGCGCGCGCGATGTCCTCCGCCGGACCCGCCAGAGCCGATCCGACCGGCGCTCCCAGTCCCTTCGAGAAACAGACGCTCACCGTGCGAAAGAGCGCGGCATATTCGCATTCCGGAATGCCCGAAGCCACCGAAGCGTTCCAGAGCCGGGCGCCGTCCATGTGCATCGCCAACCCATTTTCCGCCGCCACCTGGGCCACTTCGCGAATCGTCTCGAGCGGCCAGACGGTCCCGCCTCCGCGGTTGTGCGTGTTCTCGACACAAATCAGACGCGACGGGGGACAGTGGATATCCGCCGGACGCAGGTTGACCCGAACCTGATCCGCCGTGAAGACCCCCCGTTGGCCGGGAATCAGGTGGCAGGTCACGCCCGAAAGCGCCGCCGGACCGCCCGCCTCGTAGTAATAGATGTGCGCTTCGGCCTCGAGCAGGATTTCATCACCCGGCTGGGTGTGAATCCGCACGGCCAGCTGGTTGGCCATCGTGCCCGAGCTGACGAACAGGGCCGCTTCCTTGCCCAGCCGCTGTGCCACGCGGCGCTCGAGTTCGTTGACCGTCGGATCGTCGCCGAAGACGTCGTCGCCCACCTCGGCCTCGGCGATGGCGCGGCGCATGGCCGCCGTCGGCTGGGTAATCGTATCGCTGCGCAGATCGACTACGTTGGAGATTTCCAATTGTTTTCCCTCCTTTTTTCATCTCTTCCTGTTACGGCT
>DAOPYU010000121.1:0-10765 GCA_035353095.1 Candidatus Sumerlaeota bacterium
ACCCACACCCCACGTTCGTCCAGAAACGAACCGAATGGAAGCGTCGTGCGGGTGGGGAGGGGGGAATGGAGTTGGGGGGTGTCATCGTGAATTCTCCTGGGAGTGATCTCAGAGCCTGTGTGAAAAAGTCCTTTCCCCGGGACCGCCAATCTCCTGATTGGCGAGGTGGGGGCAAATCACCCTTTACGCGTGGAACTGAAAACCGCAGTGGAAAACAGGAAACGAGTCTTTTGTCCTTCCCTATATGGTGGGGCGAAAATGATTTTGTCCCGGTCACCTTTGGGGTGAGGTTTTGTCGGACTACGCCAATCAGGAGATTGGCGGTCCCGGGAAACCCCGTTTTTCTCAGAAAATGGCCGTTTTATAGAGGGCGAGCGCCTTAACAAACCGAAGAAAACTCAACCCAAAGACTTTTCACACAGGCTTTCAGGGACGGGTTAATGGCTTGTAAAAAAACAGACATCCTTGAGTGTCGGTGGCGCGCTACCACCCGCCGGGGGGAGGGCGGCGCCTGTCCCGTTTCTATGTGCCAGCGGGAGGAACCAATTCGTCGCTGCAGACGCGGTTGCGCCCCAGGTCTTTGGCTCGGTAGAGGGCGCGGTCGGCGCGCAGGAGGAAGGCCTCTTCACTCTCGTCCGGCAGGTATTCGGCCACGCCCAGGCTGATGGTGACGCTGAAGGGAGCGCCCGCATGCTCGAACGTCTGGTTGGCGACAGAGAGGCGGATCTGTTCGGCCATCAGCACGGCCTGTTCGAGGTTGCAGGACTTCAGGAGAATCAGAAATTCCTCCCCGCCCCAACGACAGACGACGTCGGACTTGCGGACGCGGGCACGAAGGGTCGCGGCCACGTCGTGGATGACCCGGTCGCCCGTGATGTGGGTGAAACGGTCATTGACGGTCTTGAAGTGGTCAATGTCGAGAACCAGCACGGAGACGGACAGGCTGTTGCGGTGCGAGTCGTTGAGGAGTTGCCGCGCCAGGATGTCGAAGGCATGACGGTTGACCAGGCCGGTGAGTTTGTCCGTCGTGGCCATCGCCTCGAGGCGTTTCTGGTAATGTCCGACCGTGAGGTGGGTAATCAGCAGAACGACCGAGGTGATGAGAAAGCAAAGACCCAGGTTGAGATACAGAGTGTTGCGGATGCCGACGAGCGCCTCATCCTCGGTTTTTTCGACAAAAAGGTACCAGTTGAGTTCGGGAATGAAACGGACGTTGAGCAGGTGGTGTTGTCCATCCCGGTGGTATTCATAGTGTCCGTCGGGTTGGGCGAGAATCTCGTCGGCCAGACCGTCGAGGCCTTGGGCCGCGTGGATGTCCGATCCGTTGGCGTTGTCTTCATTGCCATGAAGGACGACGACCCCCTCCTTGTTGACGAAGTAGATGTCGCGCCGGTAACGCTGCTGGTAGTCGTTGATCTGCCGGCGCACGGCGTCCACCTGCAGGCCGACTCCGGTCGAACCGATGAAACGGCCGTCGTAGTCGAACATGCGGTAGTTGATGAAGACCGTCAGCGCGTCGCGGTTGGCCAGGTCCACGTCCACATTGATTTCGTAAGGGGCTTCCATGTCGCGCACGCGGTAGTACCAGACGTCGCGCGGCTCGTCGGGGCGCACGCGCTTGAGGATGCCGTCGCGCTGGTAGTAGGCGCTGGTCCTGTCCGAAACAAGAAAACTGGAGACGGTGTGGTAGCGATCCTGAATCTGGCGCAGATACTTGGTGATCTTCTCGACGTCCTCTTCACCCGAGAGTATCCAGTCGCGCAGGAACGTGTCATTGGCCATCATCGAGGAGATGAACACCGGCAGGATCAGATCTTTCTGAATCTCGGAGTAGATCGTGTCGGACGTCAGGGGCAGTTCGTAGTTTTCGATGGAATTGCGGATCGAGGTCTTCGAGACGTAGTAGCTTGACAGTGTGGTGGCCAGGAAACCCAGCGAGAGCAGCAGCGAGAGCAGCGTGAGCAGTTTGTGGCGGTCACTCAGGCTCTGGTGGGACATGGGGAATACTTTCCTCGAAAGATTGAGCCCTCCTCCTCGCGGGAGAAAACGCTCCGGACCCGATTATCCATTTTTGTTCCAGAATCCCGGGAACGCAAGCCCAAAGAGGGACAATCGCCTCCCTCCCAGGAGAATCCAGAAGTCGTTGTGTTAAAAAAACACCTCAGCCCGCTTCAGCGGGCTCTTCTTTGCACCCGCCTTCAGGCGGGGTGTTTCCGACTCCTTCTCCATTTCAAAAGCCGGCTTCAGCCGGGCTTTCTTGGGTGATGACCGGGCATGAAGCGACTCCAGGAAAGCCGCGTTGAAGCGCGCTTCCGGAAATGGGGAAAATCCCGCCTCCCCCCCTGCCGGGTCTCCGCCGCTCGCGCCGAAGATTGTAAGATTGTCCAGATCCGGTTCAGAATCCTCCATTGCAAACCGCCGGGGGGACGGTTATGGTCGAAATCATGAGGATTTCTGGTACATGTGGACATTTCCCGGTGGGGAAATCTGTCTGAGTGCGCCGTTGGGTTGGGGATTCGAAAAAGGAGGAAAACAGGATGCGAGACAGAAAAATCGAACTCTGGGTGTGGGGGGTACTGTGCCTGTTGATCGGAATGACCGCGCAGGGCGCGGAAAAGGTCATTCAGAAAACCGCAAATGGCAATTGGGAGATCCAGACGCGCTCGACGGTTTTCCCCATTGCGCCCGCGACCGAACTACCGGTCCGGGGCGCCTTCATGAACCGCACGGCGGCGCTCGAGGTGGTCTATGCCGACGGAACGCGCGATTGCGCGCTCAAGGCGGTGGACGGCAAGGTGGAGGAGAAGGACGGTCTTCCGGTTTTGCGCCTGGATTACCAGGATGCGGAGTACGGTCTCGAGGCTTCGGTCTTCACGCGAGCGTTCCCGGAACTGGATGTTCTGGAAAAATGGGTGGTGTTGAAGAATACGAGTAAGGATACGATTCGCGTTGAAAACGCGCAGTCCGGGTGTGTGACATTGCCGAAGGACGAATACGACCTGATCCATTACGGCGGTGAATGGGCGCACGAGTTCATGCCGCAGCGGGGCCGGTTGACGCCCGGGGTGAAAACGATCCAGGTCCGGGACTTTGTCGCGTTCAACAGCGCGCCCTGGTTTGCGATCGTCCCCGCCAACGGGGGAAGCGAGACGGAGGGACCGGTCTGGTTCGGGGGCGTTCACTACAGCGGGAACTGGCGTCTGGACTTCGACAAACTGTTCAAGGGTGGGGTCCAGATCACGGGAGGTCTGAACTTCTGGGATTCACACTGGACACTGAAGGCGGGCGAGTCGTTCGAGACGCCGAAGATGGTGATCGGGTTTTCAAACGACGGCCTGACGGGCGCGTCGCAGCGGATGCATCGGTATATCTGCGAGCGGCTGCTGCCCGCAAAGTTCCGCGACCGTCCGCGTCCGGTGCTTTACAACAGCTGGTACGCGACCGGGTTCGATGTCAACGAGAAGCACCAGCTGGCTCTGGCTTCCGTCGCGAAGGAAATCGGCGTCGAGATGTTCGTGATTGACGACGGATGGTTCAAGGGACGCGTGGACGACCACGGCGGCCTGGGCGACTGGACGGTGGACAAGAACAAGTTCCCGAACGGCCTGAAACCGATGATCGCCAAGATCAACGCGATGGGGCTGGACTTCGGCATCTGGGTCGAGCCGGAAATGGTCAACCCGAACAGCGACCTCTACCGCGCCCACCCGGACTGGGTGTTTCACTATCCCAAACGCGAGCGGCACGAGTGGCGCAATCAGTTGATGCTGAATCTGGCACGGGAGGATGTGTACAACTACCTGCTCGATTCGATGACCAACCTCCTGAAAGAGAACAACATCAAGTTCATCAAGTGGGACCGCAACCGCCCGCTCACAGAACCCGGTTGGCCGGATGCCCCGGCGGAGATGCAGCGCGAAGCGCGCATCCGTTACACGCACAACCTCTACCGCCTGATCGAGACGCTGCGCGAACGGTTCCCGGACGTGTGGTTCGAGTCGTGCTCGGGCGGCGGTGGGCGACCCGACATGGGGATGCTCAGCCGGATGGACCAGACGTGGGTCAGCGACGACACCGACCCGCTCAACCGGATTCAGATTCAATACGGCTACCTGCACGCCTTCCCCGCGCGTACGATGGTGAGCTGGATCACCCAGGAAGACTGGGGCGGGGTCAACCCCTCGCTGGATTTCCGGTTCCAGGTGGCGATGGCCGGGGTGCTCGGGATCGGGTTCGACATCACAAAGTGGACGCCGGAGGAACGCAAGACGGCGGCGCGTTTCATCGCGCAGTACAAGAAGATCCGGCCCGTGGTTCAAATGGGGGACGCCTACCGTCTGATCTCACCCTTCGAGAACCACCGCTCCGCCACGCAGTATGTGGCGAAGAACCGCTCCGAGTCGGTTGTGTTCCTCTACAACCTCTGGTGGCCCCTGGAAGGGGGACCGGAATCCGCGCGGGTGACGGACCGGCTGCGGTTGCGCGGGCTGGACCCGGATGCCAAGTACCAGTTGTCTGGCGCGCGCAGCGGCGGCGTCTTCACCGGGCGGCAGTTGATGGACCAAGGAGTCGAATGGCCGGTGAATGGCGCGCACCAGGGCGCGATTCTTCAGATCCGACAGGGGGAACCGGCGATGCAGGGCGCGCGTATCCTGCGCACCGACAGCGAAGCGTCGGGGACAGAGGCGGCCAATGTGCTCGACGGCAATCCGTCCTCGTTCTGGCACACGTTTTATGGCGCCAACGAACCGAAGTACCCGCATTTCATCGAGGTGGACCTGGGCAAGGAACGGGTGGTGGACACTGTCCGTCTGCTGCCGCGTCAGGAAGGACCGCAGATCAACGGCGTGTTCAAAGACGTGAAGATCTGGCTGGGGAACGACCCGAAGGACTGGGGCAAGCCGGCGATCGAAACGGCGCTGGACGAATCGCTCGACTGGAAGGAACTGAAGTTGCCGGAGAAGAAGAAGGCGCGTTACCTGCGCCTCGAAGCCCTCAGTCCCCAGGACCCGAAACAGGTCTGGGCCTCCCTGGCCGAACTCGAGGTGACGGGCCCGAAACCTTGAGAGCGAAGGTGAACAGGTAAAAACGCGACAGAAGGACAGGGGGACAGCCTCCAGATGGAGGCTGTCCCCCTTCTTGTCTCCGGAGAGATTGATTCTATTGAGAGCGTGCCAGAATATTTAACAAAAAAAACGCAGTTGAAGCGCCCCTGCCACGGCTTTCCTCAGAGGCGGGCGAGACGCCCGCCCTCCCAGAAATGCCCATTTTCAGGGGGGAGAAAGCGGTTCCCGGGAACGCAATCTCCTGATTGACGCAGCAAGATAGAGCCTCACCCCAAAGATGACAGAACCAAGACGGTTTTACCCCATAACACAAAAACAAAAGACTCGTTTCCGCCCTCAACTGCGGTTTGAAAACACTCTACGCCTTCTCCGCTTCCCGGCGCCAGGCGGCAACCTCGGTTCGGATGGCTCGGAGGACTGAGAGCGACTCGTTGCTCAGAAGAGGAACCGCACCCGGGACGGAAGCGGCGCCATCGCCCTCTGCATATCCCCGGTCGTCGTGGTCGCCCAGACCCGAGGTCCCGAGGTGACGCAGGTAGGTCCTGATCAGGTCGCGCAGCTCGGCAGGACGCCCGATCCCCCGAAAGACGGCCTGATTCAGCGCGCTGCCATGACCGGGGCCCTCCGGGCTGGACGCGGCGCCCCGCCCCGCCGTATCCACCACCAGATCGTACAGCCCGAAGATCCGCTGAACCGGCCCCTGCTCGATGCGCATGTTCTGGATGTTCTCGAACGTCAGGGTCACCTCCCGCACCTCGATCACCCCCTCGCGGATGCGCAGACTGCGATCGGTGATGAGATAGAAGCGCATTTCATAATCCAGCCGCGTCACCACATAGAAGAACACCGTCTTGCCCACCGCAAACATCAGAATCGCGATCGCGGCCAGAAGTCCAAGGACCGGTTGACTCACCAGGAGAACCACTGCGACGACGGTCTCGATGAGGAGAACGGGAACCAGACCGACCCACATCATCAGGATCCGATAGCGCAGATAGGCGGGCGCGGCCCGGAACACCTGCACGGAATCGTGCGACCCGGTGGGGGGCTCCGGGGGCTCGCTCGGACAACGCAGCAGGGCGAGAACGAGTCCCTTCAATTGGTTATACAGATGTTCAAGCATGGATGGTTTCCCCGCTTTCTTTCAAGGTTTGGGTCGCGGCACAAAAATCGTCTTGGGGCGCGTCTTCCCCCCGCTGACCGGCCAGAATACGTCGCGCCGGGGAAAGACCGGCCCGGCGTCCTGATAGTAGTCCCCCCACCAGTCTTTGTAGAGCCGGTGCTCATTGACCAGGAGGGCGGCAAACCGCCGCTCGCGGATGGCCTGATCGATCTGCTCGCGAATCGTGGGGCTGGGCGTCATTCCCCACGGCGCCACATCGAGGAGCGGATCGAAATAAAGACCGTGGATGGGTTTCCCCGCCATCCGTCCCAGATGGCCGTGCGAGGCGATCCAGACATCCCCGTCGATCTGTTTCAACCGCTCGATCAGGGCTTCGCCCGCTTCCCGATCCGCCCGCGAGGGCACCCGCTCGCGGGGATCGTAGGCCACCAGGGCAAACTGCGCGAGAACCAGCAGGCAAATGCCCGCTTGCAGCGACGGAGAAGAGGTTCGTTTCATGGCCTGATGAAACAGAATCCCCGTCAGCAGCGCAAACAAGGCGCAGTCGGGCATCAGGGCGTTTTCGGCGCCATTGACCGACCACCAGCCGATCCAGGCCGTTGCCAACAGTCCCACCGCCAGGGCGGGCAGGAAGAGCCGCTCACGCCAGTGCGTCCGGTCGGGGAATCCCTTCCACAGCGCCACCAGAGCGGCCAGGGAAATAAGCGGCATGTGGCGCGCAATGTGCCGGACCCAGTAAACATGTCCCCGGTTGGGTTGCAGAGCGTGCTGGCTCAGGTGCTCGAGCACATACGCCCGGTACCACCCACCGGGATGAAGACGGTCCAGAAGAAACGACCCTCCCGCCGCGAGCAGGAACAGCGGCACCAGGCACCACCCAGCCTGCCGGGGCCGGGCCAGCGTGACGGCCCCCAGAACCGGCAAAGCCGCCGAAAGCGTGGTCTGCTTGGTAAAGAACGCCAGCGCCAGCAGGACACCCGCCAGAACCCCGCCCCGGGGCGTGGCCTGAAAACGCAGGGCATAGAACCCGCTCAGAAGAAAAAACAGATACAGCGAGTCCACCCGGGCCACATCGAACCACGCCGAACAGACCCCGTAGGTGGCTGCATAAAACCCAGCGGACAGAAACCCACAGAAGCGCGAGCCGGTCTCGCGCCGCACATACAAGAAGAGGAGAACGAGGCATCCGATGGAAGCGGTGACGGAAACCAGACGCAAAACCCACAGGTTCACCCCGAAAATCCAAGCCAGCCCCGCCGCAAGATAATAGAAGAGCGGGGGATAGATGTTCGGGACAAAATCCAGCGATGGCGCGGTGTAAATGGGCAATCCCTGAAGAATCCGGTCCACATGGTCCGCCGTCATCCCTTCGAAAATCTCCAGCTCGAACGGATACCCGATCCGCAACGCAACGAGCAGAAAATAGAGCAGGATCGAACCGGCCGCCGCGGCCAGAACCGCCCAGCGCATCAGACGGACACCCGGGGCGAGAGGGACAGACGTCTGTTCCATCTGGAGGGCTGGATCGCCCACGATCATCGGTCTGATCCTTCCTGTGTTTCGGAAATCCCAAGCGGTTCCTGCCCGCCCGCTGGGGCGGATAAAAAAGCCGTCTTTTCGGCTTCCACGTCCAGAAACTCGATTTTCAGCAGGTTGTCGAGGAATTCATTCTGCCGCTCAACGGGCCGGGTCAGTTTCAGGATCAGATAGCGCAGACCGATCCCACAGGGATTCCACTCCGCCAATTTTTCCGAACCCCAGTCGGGAGCAAGATACGTGATCCTCATCCGATAAACCTTTCCCTCGGGTTGCCAGTCGGTGAACCCGTATTGAGGCCACCGTCTGCGCGTAGCCAGAAAGTCCAGAAACTCCCGGTCGGTCCAGGTTGCGGGCACACCGAACCGAATCCGATCCGGCCAGACTTCCTGAAAGAGGACGGCCCACTCGAAGTAGCGATTCTCGTCGTAAATCTGGACCTTCTCGCGCCCCCGTGTACAGAACATCGGCAGATGGTCTTCCACGACAAAGAGGGAGGAATCAGCGGGAGGAGGTGTTTTCTGAAGGCATCGCAGGATGGCCAGGTCCTTGACCGTTCGTCCCTGCCAGTCCAGATGGCTTTCCACGGTTTCGACGGAGAATGCGAACAGGAGAAGCAGATAAACGGACGTTCGGTATTGGGGAGAAACCCAGAGCCGCAGAGCGCCCAGAAGCATCAGACTGATCGGAACCCCCAGAAGAATGGCGCACCGGGTTCCGATACCGACCGGCTGGGGCGGTTTCTGAGCCAGAACATAAGCCGCAACTCCCAGAAGCCAGAGAATCAAGCCGATCAGACAAAGGATTCGGCCTTCTCCCCTCCGTTCCACTTCCTCTGGAGAAGCGGGAGTTTGAATCCGATTCCAGAGGCAGGCGCCGAACCCCAGAACCAGCACCATGACGGAAGGCCGGTAGAAGAACACCGCGTTATCGAAGGGGAGAATGATCGTGTTCTTCAGGGAGATCCAGTAATTCCGGAGCAGGACCCAGGGATTCAGACAGACTTCATTGTAGATCGCATAACCGCCATAGGAATGGAAGAACAATTGTTTGAGCCCCAGATACACCAGAGGAAGAAACAGGTAGTCGGGATTCTGAAAGGCGGCCTTCAGAAACGACTTGAGTAGACCACGGGTTCCAGAAGATTTCTCTCCTTCCGGAAGAAGCCGGAAAACAAAAAGCCCAAAGAATCCCCCATAGAAGGGCAAGAGGGATTCAAGAGTGAAACTCGCGAGAAATCCAGCCAGACTTGCCAGCCAAAAAATTCGCCCCCACCCACCTGCAAGTCGCCTCCCCAAGAAAGCCAGGAACGCGGCAAAATAAAATAAGGAGGTAAAGAAGGTGAATGGAGTCAGGATGATCTCTGCCGATATCTGATACGCCGGATAGACCAGTGCCAGAATGCTCAGCTGTACTCCTTCAAGCCGACTCCTTTCGAAGACACGGCAGATCCCATAAAAGCACAGAGGAATTCCGATCAGCGACAGGATCGTCATAATCCGATGAGCGAGGACCGGCTGGGCCACCCACTTCCCCGCCGCCAAATGCAGATACCCCTGCAAGGGTATCCCCGCCTCCGAAAACCAGCGGAAAAGTTCGGATCCATTGTCGGTCTTCAGAAGATGATAAATCAGCAACCCGTCCCAGAACGGGCGCTCATTCAGGAGAATGATTCCATGGACCAGAATACCCGACACAGCAATCACGGACAGGGGAAGCCAGTTGCTTGGCCTGCTGTTCAGGAGAGAAGAATCGTTTGGCCGTTCAAAATTACATTTATTCATGGCGCTGTCTCTGAAAGAGAATACCCCCTTTTCTGAAGGCGTCAATCCAATCACGGAATCCTGTAAACAACAAATCGTTTGTTTGAATAGACCCGCTCCAAGCCCCCCAGATCAGTCCCGGGAACATTCAAATCCCGCAACAAGAATTGAGCGCCGAATTCGTGACTCAACTCCCGAACTTTCTCCTCGGAGAGCTGCGCAAATCCCCGGTCCAGTTCCCGACCTCGTTGAAAGTACTCGATACTTAACTTCGGATATGAATCTGTCAGAGGCAAATTGCTGACCATGCGGATACGGCGGTACCATTCGTCGAGCCCACCCGCTTTGAAATCTACCACAATAGCCCGACGCGCACGGATGCGGAAAGCGGAACCAATCTCACTGGGGGGAGTCAGGAAAACCGCATCCGAGGAGGTTTCGGAAAAGGCCCAGGCTTCCATGGCCGCCGTATCCGGATCGGGAGAGAACGAACAATCTTTTGCGTATCGGGTCCATCCGTAATAACCATTTGCAGCCAACAAAAGAAGGGAAGAAAGCAAAGCGATATCTCGAACTCTCGACTCCGACCGGATCACTCGCATCAAGTGAAATGATAGGACAGGAATGGCAATCCCCCCCCATTTGATCCACTTGAGGGGACCGGGGTTGTAGTAGAAGAAATAGTTGGCCAACATGATCAGCATTGTTCCGAAGAAAACAAAGGGAACCCAACGCCGAAGAAAGGGAACAAGCGCAAACACAGACGGAACCAGAATTGGCAGAAGGAGAAAAAGAGACGTTCCCATCTCTTTTTTCCAGTCGGGTGAAATCCAGAGGAATGGATAGATTACCGTTATCCAGAGAAAAATGGCGAGTGGCATGATAACCGCTATTTTTCTCCGCGAGAGATTTTCGCTGAGGCAGCCATTCCACATGGCATCCATCAGAGCAACGACACCGAGGTAGATCGCCCAGGGAGCCACCCGCCAGAGACTCATCAGGGTCAGGCCCGCGCTCAGATGCAAAATCGCCAGGGTCGTCGCTCCAAAAGTCAGCGCCAGGGTTATCCAGAATCCCCAGATGACTGGCCGTCTGGAATGATCTCGCCAGTTGCCGATCAATATGCCCGCCGACGCGATGGCCCAGGTACTCCACAAGAAAAAGCCGACTGGCCTCCAGTTTAGTGGCTCGAAATGGAAGGGCGCGGCAAAGCGAGTAATGATTTCATGTTCTTCTCCCGGCATCTGTCCGCCCGTCAGGATGACCCAGGCCATCGG
>DAOPYU010000122.1:0-7035 GCA_035353095.1 Candidatus Sumerlaeota bacterium
GATCCGCGCCGACTGGGAGCCGAAGAAGGAATACCAGATCACGCTCACGCCCGGTCTGGAATTCCGGCGGAACCATGTTTTGAAAAGTCCGATTTCCGCAAAGGCCACCTCTCCGGAGAAGTTGCGGGGGACTATCCGGTTCGACCAGCCCGGCAAACTCTACTTCCCCCACGGCGAGGAGGCCGCGCTCACCATCGAGTCGCAGAATGCCGAGAACCTCCAGTTGCGCATCAGTCAGGTCTTCCCGAACAACCTCATCCATGCCGTGCGGACGATCAACAATGCGCAGGGCGCCTGGTGGACCAATATCGAGACCGCCAACAACCTGAGCGAATCTCTGGAGTCGCGCGACCTCGATTACAGCGCCCACCCGTACCGGCTCAACAAAACCCGCTTCCTGTTGAAGGACCTGATTCCCAACAACAAACTGGGTCTGTTTATCGTGGAGGCGAAGGCGGCCAACGACCTGCAGTATGCGCAGGCGATCCTGCGTACCGGCATCGGCGCGCTGGCCCACTGGCAGGGCGAGGAACTTATCCTTTTTGCTCACGACCTCTATTCGCTCGCGCCGCAACCCGGCGCCAAGGTCAGCGTGTACTCGGACAAGTACCAGTTGATGGGAGAAGCCCAGACGGGCGAAGACGGCATCGCGCATCTCACGAAATTCAACAAAAAACTGGGCGTGCCCGCCACCGCCACCATCGAAACCGCCGACGACGCCACCTTCATCAAACTCGAGCCGCGCCAGGAGGGGAAACTTCCCTTTGAAGCGGGCGCCCCGGCCTATGACGCCACGCAGTACGACGGCTACCTCTATGCCGACCGCCAGCTCTACCGCCCCGGCGACACGGTTCACCTGCGCTGGATCGTCCGGCAGAATTACGGCGACGCCGTCCCGGGGGTCCCCCTCAAGATTCAGGTGCTCAAACCCGACGGCAAGACTCTGGTTGACGAGCCGACGCAGTTGTCCCCCCTGGGAGGGGGCAACCTCGACGTCCAGACGCTCGCGAGTCACCCCACGGGCCAGTACATCGCCCAGGTGCTCGTTCCGGGGGCCAACAAGGTCGTTGCCTACTACGAGTTTCAGGTGGAAGAGTTCGTGCCCAACCGCATCAAGGTGACGGCGGAACTGCCCGAAAAGAACTGGGTCGCGGGTAAGGCACAGGAAGTGCGCCTGCAGGCCCTGCATCTTTTCGGGAAACCCGCCGAAAAACGCCACGCCACCGGCCGCGTCGTGTTCGACCGAGCCTACAAGTCCGAGCGCTGGCCCGACTTCCAGTTCGGCAACGATACCAAGTACACCCCGAATCCTGTGCCTCTGAAGGAATCCGACACGAGTTCTTCCGGAACCGCGACGCTCCAGTTCGACTACAAGGCGCCCCCGCAGGTGACGTTCCCGATGGTGGCCACGGCCCGGGTCCAGGTCCATGAACTGGGCGGGCGCGCCGTCAACGCCAGCGCTCAGGCCAGTTTCTTCCCGTCGGACCTCACCCTGGGTCTGCGGATGAATCGGAGTGAAGGTCCGGACGGCGGGATGGACGTCCACGTCCTGGCCATGACGCCCACGCAGGAACCCGCGCAACTGGGCGAGGTGGAAGTCGTCCTGGAAAGGCAGGTGTGGAACTACTACATCCGGCGTTACTACTCGCATTACGATCCGAACTTCGAGCGCGAGTTCGAGGAGGTCGAGGTACGGAAAGTCCCCCTCGCCAACGGTCAGGGGGCGACCACGTTCAAGCCCGAGGATTACGGGTATTACCGTGTGACCGTTCGTTCGCCCCGGACGCCGCAGTTTGCCAATAATTCTTTCTACGCCTATTCCCGCCATTACGAACTGGCCAAGGCGCCCGACGCCAGTCTCATCAATGTGGTACTGGACGCCAAACAGTACCAGCCGGGTCAGACGGCCCAGATCCGGGTCGAGTCGCCCTTCGACGGCAAGGCGCTCGTGGTGGTGCAGGGCAGTTCGATCCGTCGCATGATCCCGCTCGACATCGTGCAGGGAGTGGGGACGACCAGTTACCTCGTGCAGGAAGACGATTACCCCAACGTCTGGGTCGAGGCCACCGTGGTTCACGCCATCGAGAAGAACCACAGCCAGATCTACCCGTTCTCGAGTTTCGCGATGGCCAACCTCAAGGTTCTGGTTCCCGAGCGCGAACTCAAGGTGTCGTTGCCCAACCTGCCCGTCGAGGTGCGCCCCAAGGGAAAACGCGCGATTGATCTTCTGGTCACCGACTCCCAGGGAAAACCGGTCGCGTCGGAAGTGACGCTGGCCGCCGTGGACGAAGGGATTCACTCGATCAAGGGATACGTCAACCCCGATCCGGTGGCGTATTTCTCGCGCTCGCGGCGTCCCGACTTCCGCCGGGCCCACTACTACGACCAGGTGGCCTACGACTTCACCGAACCCGCGCCCGGCGGCGACCAGGACGCCCTCGCGCCCGCGTCGAAGTATCTGGGCCGGGCGGACACCAACTGGATCAAGGCCGTGGCGCTCTGGTCCGGCGTGGTCCAGACCTCCGCGACCGGCCAGGCGCACATCGAGTTCGACGTGCCCGAGTTCAACGGCCAGCTGCGCCTGGTGGCCGTAGCCTGCAATGACAAGGCGGCGGGCGCCACCGCCGGTTCGATCTTCGTCCGCCGGCCCTATATCCTCCAGACCAACATGCCGCGTTTCTTCCTGCCCAGCGACCGCGCCAACTGCCGCGCCGTGCTCTACAACAACACCTCCGAAACCTGCCACGCCCGCGTGACCTGGGCGGCCTCCGGAACGCTGACGGAAACCAACGGCTCGATGGACTTCGACATCGCGCCGAACGGAGAGGGAAACGTCCTGACCGAGTTCTCGGCCCGAGCCGCCATCGGCCAGGGGCAGATCGCCTGGCATGTCGAGATCGCCGACGCGAAGGGCGCCGCACTCGAAACCTTCGATGAGAAGGACCCGGTTCCCGTCTGCGAACCGACCGGGTTCCAGTCTTTCGCGGAACTCCATGTTCTGAACCCCGGCGAGACCCAGACCTACCGCAACACCCGCTTTCTGGACAACGACCTGACCGAGCTGGAAATCTCGGCCAGTTCCGACGTATTCCTGCGCCTCCAGAAAGCGCTCCGGTATGTGGTCGGGTACCCCTACGGCTGTGTCGAGCAGACCACCTCGAAGCTCTTCCCGCTCTACCTGTTGCGCAAGAACCAGAGCCTCTTCCAGGCCGCACTCGAACAGCCGGGGGAGGTGGATTTCTACATTCAAGCGGGTATTGACCGGCTCTTCTCGATGCAGACCGCCTCGGGCGGACTGGGATACTGGCCCGGCAGTCCGGAAGCGTCGAGCTACGGCTCGGTGTACGCGTTCCACGCGCTTGTGACCATCAAGAACGGTCGCGAGAAGTTCTTCCTGCCCGATCAGGGGTTCCAGGCGCTTCAGAAACATGTCCGGGCCATCGCCCAGACGTCGGTCCAGAACCCCTATCTGGGCGATCTGTACCTGCGCGCCTACGCGGCCTACACCCTGGCGCTTGCGGGAGACAAGGAGGCCCTCAGCCTCATCCAGCGATTCGACGCCATTCCGATTCCCCGCGCTTCGCGTTTCCTGCTGGCCGCCGGACTGGCCCGCCTGACGCAGGACCCGGCCCGCGTGCAGGAATACCTCAAGAAGGCGCCGTGCGTACCCTACACCCAGCGGGAAACAGACGAAACCCTCAACTCCGAGATCCGGGGAACCGCTGTTGAACTCGTGGCGCAGGCTCAGATGAACGGGACCCTCGAGGAGATGGCGCCACTGGCCAAGACCCTCACCGACTCCCTGGCGGGCGATCATTACTACACCACGCAGGAGAACGCGTTCATCATTGCGGCCCTGTGCGACTACTTCAACCGCCTGCCCGGTCAGGACACCAGGGCCACGATCACCAGCGCCTCCGGCGAGACGAAAACCCTCGAGGGCAAAACCCCGCAGAAAGTCCAGCACAAGGGGCCCAATGGGGCGTTCACGGTCAAGAATGAAGGGCCCGGTATTTTGCAGGTCAACGTCGTGACCCGGGGAATCCCCGAAAAGGGCGCGACTGAGGCGAAGAGCGAGGGGATGGCCATCCGCCGTCACATCACGAAACGCGACGGTTCCCCGCTCGACAGCGAAACCTTCAAGCAGGGCGAAAGCTATGTCGTTGAGGTCGAGATCTATTGTAAGAACGAGTACAAGAATATCGTGGTGTCGGATCTCCTCCCCGCCGGGTTCGAAGTCGAGAATCCCCGCCTGAACGCCGGGGGCGAAGCCGGGTCGAACTTCCCGCACAAGGCCGTCACGCCGTCGTTCCTCGAGATCCGCGACGAGCGCGTCGTCCTGGCGTTCAACTCGCTCGATGCCTGTGAAAAGGACGAGGCGGAGAAAACGCACCACTACTATTACGTGGTCAACTCCGTCACGCCGGGCCAGTTCCAGTACCCACCGATTCAGGCGGAGTGCATGTACGACGCCACGGTCCGGGCCAACTCGGCGGGATCAGAAATTACGATCAAGTGACCGGTCTGATCCGGGAGAAGAACAAAGGAAAATCCACCTGAAAGGAGGGACAAACGATGCAACGGAATGAAGTCCTGCGATTTATCCGGAGCAATCCGGCGGCTTTTGTCGCGACTCAGGAGGGCGATATCCCCCGTGTGCGCTGCCTGATGACCTTCCGCGCCGACGAGGAAGGGATCACCTTCGCCACCGGGACCCTCAAGGACGTGGCCCGGCAACTGCGGGCCAATCCGAACGTGGAACTCTGCTATCTGAACCGCGAGCAGAACTTTCAGTTGCGCATCACCGGACGCGCGGTGGAACTGGACGACTTGTTGTTGAAGCAACAGGTCGTGGAGAAATTCACCCTGCTCAAACCGTGGATCGAGCAGGAGGGACTTGACGCGCTGGCGCTCTTCCGGATTCCCTCGGGCCGCGCGACCGTCTGGTCACCCGACAACGCCTTCGACCCCAAGGAGTCTTTCGATTTCTGAATTGCGGGGCGTGGAGTGTGACAGGAAAGGAAACCGCGGGTTCATGAAAATCGCGCGCCGGATCATCCTGTTCCTGCTCGGGTTGCTGGCCGTTTTCTTTGCGTTGGGAACGCTTATGTTTGTTGTGATCTCGAAGATCGCCAGGGATAGCAATCTTCCAGAGGCCCATGAATATGTCGAAATAGCATTCGTGCAGGGGGGGATGACACTGTCCCTGTTTGGTATCCTCATCTGGCAGGCCCGAAAGAGGTGAGGGATTTGACTACGCCAATCAGGAGATTGGCGCTCCCGGGAACCGCTTTCTCCCCCTGAGAATGGGCATTTTTGGGAGGGCGGACGTCTCGCCCGCCTGAAAGGAAAGCCGAGGTGAAACACAATCAACCAGATCGCCCCGGACCTGGGTTCCCGCTTGCGCGGGAATGACGGAAAGCGCGATTGTGGTTGGACCCCAAGGCGAAAAACTCATCAAAATCACCCCACAAATTATTCCAAAGAACCTCTGCCAGAAAGCGTGATAGTCACCCGCCCGCGCCGGTTCCCGCGGAAGCGGGGTTGAGGCGGGCTTCCGCGTCGATGAGGAACGACCCACGCGAGACGATCCGGTCGCCCAGTTTCAGGCCCTGAAGCACCGGGTACCAGGCGCCCGTACGCGGTCCCAGCACCACGGCGCGCGCGTCGTAGATTCCCGGCGACGATTCGACATAGACCACTTGGCGCGTTCCCGTGTCAATCACGGCGCTTTCCGGGACGGCCAGGACGCGTTCGACGCGGATCCTGTCCATCTTCATGCCGCAGCCGCAGGTCCGGCAGATGCCGGGCTGGTCGCTCAGTTCGTCGGGGTGCATGGCGCAGGCGTACCCTTCCGCCCAGCGGTCGGTCGAGGCCGCCTGAATACCGGCGAGTCCGGGAACACCCGGCGCCTGCGCGGCGCCGGGTGTAGCGGCCTTCTGTTTCTTGTCGAGTTTCATCCCGCATTTGGGGCAAGTATCCGTGACTTTGTCGGTCACCACTTCCGGATGCATGGGACAGACGTAATAGTCCGCGCCCGGCGCGAGTTTGGCCAGGAACGCGTCCGCATCCGCCTGGTTCAGGGTCGGGAGTTTCACGGCGGCGCCCTCGGCGGGTTTGTCCGCCGGTTGAGCGGGAGCAGCGGCGGGGGTCGTGGCTTTCTGTTTCTTGTCGAGTTTCATCCCGCATTTGGGGCAGGAGTCCGTCGCTTTGTCGGTGACCACCTCGGGGTGCATGGGACAGGTGTAATAGTCCGCGCCCGGGGCGAGTTTCGCCAGGAACGCGTCGGCGTCGGCCTGGGTGGTGGTGGGCAATTTACCGGCAGGCGCATCGGGAGCGGGTTTCGCTGCCGCCGGTTTATCGGGCGCGGCGGCGGGTACGGCGGCTTTCTGTTTCTTTTCGAGTTTCATCCCGCACTTCGAGCAGGAATCGGTGACCCGATCCGAGACGACTTCCGGGTGCATGGGGCAGGCGTAGTACTCGGCGCCCGGGGCGAGTTTGGCCAGGAAGGCGTCCGCATCCGCCTGGTTCATCGTGGGAACCTTGACGGCTGTGGCCTCTCGGGCCGATTGCTCCTTCTGTTCGGTGGCCGGCGCTTTCTTTTCGCCGGTCTTGGAGGTGGAGTCCTGGCAGGCGAGAAGCGCTGCGAGGAGGACCAGGGACAGGATGCAAACCCACCCCCGGGAACCGCGGATACCTGTTTTCATGATGCGTTCTCCTTTCACTTATTTTACAAGGCATTCATCCTTGTTTGTTTCCAGTTTCAGGGACACTCATTGTTCCCGGAACGGCCGGGGCCGGTTCCCCTCCGGGGATCTTGTCCGCCGGACCGTACTGCCCGATCGGCGACCGGACCACCGTTGTCACATACATGCCCGGCTTCAACTTCCCGGCGGTGTTGTCCACCATGACTCGAACCCGCACCGAACGGTTCTCGGGGTTGACCGTCGGGGAGATGAAGTTGACCGTCCCGTAAAAAATCTCTCCGGGATACGACACGCTCGACACCTCGACGGGCATTCCGACCCGCACCGC
>DAOPYU010000122.1:7045-10667 GCA_035353095.1 Candidatus Sumerlaeota bacterium
CACCGCCGAGACGTCCGACTCGATCACCAGCGCCTGGACCCAGACCTGCGAAAGATCGGCAATGGTGTAGAGGACCGTTTCCTCGGTTACGGTTTCACCCGGCAGGGCGGCCTTGTCCAGCACGGTTCCGGCGAGCGGGGCGTAGAGGGTTACGGTGTTCTGGAGTTGCTCGTCGGGCTGGATGCGGGCGAGTTGTTCCTCGGTAAATCCGGCCAGTGCGAGGCGCTGGCGGGCAAAGGCGGTGAGTTGGGCGGCGCGCTGGCGCTCGTCCGGCGTGGCCTGGGCGACGCGTTGCTCGGCCTTGAGCGCCTGGACGTACTCCTGGACTGCGGCGAGGAATTTGGGACTGTAGATTTCCGCGAGCGGATCGCCTTTTTTCACGGCCACACCGACGGTGTTGACGATCTGCTTTTCAATGCGTCCGGAAAACCGGGCGCTGATGCGGGCGACGCGGGTTTCGTCCGGCTCGATAACCCCGTAGGTCCGCACCGTGCGCGTCAGGAGGTGGTAGGCGACCGGCTCGACCTGGATGCCCGCCTGCATGATCCGGTCGGGCGAAACCTGGACCCGGGCCAGCGTTCCCTCGGGCAGTTCCATCAGGGCGCCCTTTTTGCGCTGGACCAGGTCCATGCCGCAGACGGGACATTTGTCCTTGTGGCCCCGGATCACGAAGGGGTGCATGGGGCAGAAGAACTCGAACTCGCTCTCGGCCTGTTGGTCTGACGTCTCCACTCCGGCCCGGTGACGGTGCCAGCGCTCGAAGTAGTTCTGGACATTGTCCCAGTATCCCACCACGAGCGCCGTGACCACCAGGATCATAACGAAGCGCAGGCGGATTTCGAGGAACTTCAGAAAGAACAGGAACTTCTTGAAAGTCCCATGATTTTCAGTGGTTTTTTCGGGATTCATCCGATTCTTCTCCTCATGGAGGATCGTGTCACTCATTTACGCTTCTGTGGCGACGGTTGTTTCTTCCGCATGCAGTTTGCGCCACCGGCGCGCTTCGACCTGGTAGAACAGAACCGGCAGAAAAATGTCAATCACCTCGTCGGCGATGAGCAGCCCCCCCAGCACGGGGGCGGCCATGGGCGCGATGACCTCGGCGCCGACCCCCGAGGCCCAGAGCATCGGCGCCAGACCGATGATCGCCGTTCCCTCGGTGAGCAGTTTGGGCCGCAGGCGGTGGATCGCCCCCGTCATCACCGCCTCTTCGAGTTCGGCGAGACTCTGGAGTCCCTCCAGCCCTCCCCGCTCGGCGATAGCGTCCCTCAAATAGACCAGCATGATGATCCCCGTCTCGGTGGCCATGCCGAAACAGGCAATGTACCCCACCCAGACCGCGACGCTGAAGTTGTAACCGAAGAGCCACTGGAAGAGCACTCCGCCCGCCAGCGCCCCCGGCACGGCCAGCATCATCAGGACCGCGTGGGTCAGGTCGTGGTAGGTCACGTACAAGATCAGAAAGATGAGGATCAGCACGGCGGGAAAGACAATGCGCAGGGTCTTGCGGGCACGCACCTGGTGCTCGAACTGACCGGTCCATTCGAGGTAGGAACCCTCGGGCAGTTTGATCTTGTTGGCAATGAGGCGTTGGGCTTCTTCGACGAACCCGACGATGTCGCGGTCGCGCACGTTGAGCTGGACATAGGAGCGTAACAAACCGTTCTCGCTCTTGATCATCACCGGCCCTTCCACCACACGCACATTGGCCACATCGGTCAGGTAAATCGCCGGGCGCTGGGGGGTGTTCCCTTTGGAAGCGGAAGCCGACGGGGCCGCGCCCATTCCCGCTGTTACGCCACCGCCCATGCCCCCCGCGCTTCCACCACCCGATTCCGGGGCGATCAGGATGTGGCGGATGGAAAGTTCATCCATTCGGAAGTCGCGCGCGTACCGAAGCCGTACCGGGTAGCGCTCGCGTCCTTCGACCGTCTGCGTGATCGGTTTGCCTCCCAGCGCGATCTCGATGACGTCCTGAACATCGCCGATGTTGACACCGTAACGCGCCGCGCGCTCGCGGTCCACCTCGATCTCGACGTATCCTTTTCCGACACCCTGATCGGCGACCACGTCCACCGCGCCGGGAATGGAACGCAGCGCCTCGGCGACCTGGTTCGAAACCTCCTGAATCTGTTCCTGCGAGCGGCCATAGACTTTGGCAGCCAACTGAGTGCGCACGCCGGTGGAGAGCATGTCCACGCGGTTGATGATCGGCTGCGTCCAGATATTGGCCCATCCGATCTGGCGCACGGCCTCGTCGAACTCCTGGACCAGTTCCGCTTTGCTCTTGTGCCACAGGAAAGCATTCTCCCCGAATTCCGAGGCCAGCGCCTTCGGGTCGAGTTTCGATTTCACCGGTTTCAAATCTGCGTCCGCAGCCCACAGTCCCTGCATGTGGCCGAGGGATTCCATCTCGGCCAGCAGCGCTTCCTCGAAGTGGAGCATGGCCGGGTTGAAAAGCGCCAGATTCGCCTGCTTGCACCACCGGATCGTTTCTTTGGACCGGAACGCGTCCATCGCCTCGGTCACGGCCTGGAAGAACCCGACCTTCTCGACCCCGAATGATTCTTTTAACGGCTCGACAAAAGCCGTCCATTTTGACGGGACCGGCGCCAACGGGTCATCAAGGTCCGGACGCAGGCGGTTTTCGTCGCGCAATGTCTTCAAAAGATCCTGCACCACGCGCTCGACGTCCAGTTCCAGGGGGGACCTCAGGAACGCCGCGCGGTGGCGTTCCGCCAGGGAGTCCAGCAGGGTCCGGCGTTCTTCGGAAGACAGATTTTTCTCCCATCCCTGGTGTCCCTCGATCTGGTCGAAAACGCGGTCGGCCAGAAATCGGATCGACGTGTCCGCCAGCGTCTCTTCAAACTCCATCTGGCGACGGATCACATCGAGTCGCATGGCCGTGTCGAACCGAACGCGCGTGCCGTTCGCGGCGCTGTTCAGGAAAGACGGGCGTTCGGTGTCGTTGGGGAAAGGTTTCATCGTCCCTTCGGCGATCAGGAGATCCAACACCCGCCCCGCTTCTTTTCGGGCGTCGTCGAGGCGGATCTTGCGCTTGAGCCAGTGCTCGCGCGGGCGCAGGGTCACGACCGACTCGACCATGTCGAGCGGGGAGGGGTCGGTCGGCGTGTCGGCACGTCCCCCTTTTCCCACGACCATCTCGACCTCGGGGATGGCGCGGATCATGGCGTCGCGGGCCTTCAGATCGTCGGCCACCTCGGTCACCGAGGCGCGTGGGACCGTTACGGGCATGTCGAGGATGCTCCCCTCGTCGAGGGGGGGCATGAACTCGCGCCCGAGGTGGCGCGCCACGAGAATACCCAATGACAAAAGCAGGACGAAAAGCCAGATGACTGTCTTCGGGCGGTTCATCAGGAAACCGAGGACCGGGCGGTACATGTCCATCACGCTGCGGATAATCCAGTTGTCCGCCTCGTGCGAAAGACGCCCCCGGATGAGGAGGGGCATGATGGCCGGAACCAGCGTGATCGAAATGATCGCCGTGCCGATGAGGGCGAAGGTCTTGGTGAAAGCCAGCGGGTGGAAGAGTTTCCCCTCCTGACCCGTGAGCGCGAAGACCGGCAGGAACGATATCACCATGATCACCACCGAAAAGAAG
>DAOPYU010000123.1:0-10643 GCA_035353095.1 Candidatus Sumerlaeota bacterium
GGCAATTCGAACAGAGTGAAGAAGGACTGGACCTGGTCGCCCACTATATCGAGCGTTACAGCAAGCCAGGGGACACCATCGTGTCCGACCCCTATTACGCATTCGTCACCCGGCGCCTCCTGGCCGAGGAGTATTCGGAACTGTTCCTCTGGACGCTGAAATACTCGCTCGAACGGGAGGCGATGCTCCTTCAGAAGGAAGAAGTGCGCAATCCGGAAGCGCTTGCGGCGAAACTGTTGCGGGGCGAAGGAGTGCTGGCGGGGGCGTTGATCAGCCAGATGCCCGGCGAATTCAAGCGCAGTCTGGCCGACCGCCTGAGCCGGAATCAGCCGCTCGACCCGGCCCAAACCCGCGACCTGCTGGCGTATGTGAATTACACCCTGCGCGACAAACCCCTTTATTCTCCCACCGGGTTTGCCAACATCAGCCTTCCGGAGGAAACCAAGGCGCTCGCGGCCACGAATCCGATCGGAGCGGACCGCGCCCGGCTCAACCGCCTGCTCTTCGAAGCGGTTTATCCCGAGCTGGTCGAACCGAGCGTGACGGCGCGTCAACCGGACGGGGAAGGGGTTCAGAAGGTGAAAGCGATTGCCGCGCGGTTGCGCGCGCGTACCCTGCCGATCGTGATCGCCAGTACCAGTGAGGGGAACCTTCAGGTGCTGCGTTCCGAAGAAATCCGAAACGCGCTCGAAACATTCTACAAACCGCTGATTCCGGCGGAGAATCGGGAACTGACCGAGAAGATGAGAACCTTGAATTTCCAGATGCAGATCTTCGTTCCGAAGAGCGATGCGGAAATGGGCCCGGAGGTCCATTGAGTGATGATGAACACGCCAGAGAACCCGACACCGGAAAGAATTCCGGATTCTTCGCCTGATCGTCCGGGATGGGGATGGGGCCTGTTTCTGATCTTCTGGGCCGCCCTGATTTCGTTCCTGTTTCTGGCGCCCTCCGAGTGGAGTGTTTCCTGGCTGCCGTGGTTGCGACCGGCCGGACATTTCCACAACCTTCTGGCGCCCTATTATTTTCTGGCCGGCTCGTATGCGCCTTCCTGGAACTGGCTCGTACCGGCCTCGTTCTGGGGCGAACTGATGATCGGCACGGTGGGCCTGGCCTTCATGACCTGGGTGGGGCGCCTGTTTCTGAACTGTTTCGAGATCTATCTGCCGCGTTCCGCCGAATGGGCGCTTTGCCTGGTGATGGGGATGGGGGTGTGCGGCGTGGTCTATACCTTCATCGCCATGGCGGGCCTCTTGACTCAGGGGGTGACCTGGGGAACGCTCGTGGTTCTCATCATCGCCTTGAAGGGAATCGCCCAACTTGCCGAAAAACCCCGCCTGGCCCGCGCGCAAGACCCCGAGTCGGCCCGCGTGACACGGGCCGCCCACCGCGAGAAGCACCAGGCCTGGCTCCTGCGCCACATGCGCGAAGAGATGGCGCGCGAGTGGGAAGAGAAGACCTGGTTCAAGCCGTCCGGCGCCACCGCGCTGATCGAACGTCCCCTCCTCTGGGGCATGGCGATTCTGTTTACAATCCTCACGCTTCTCGTCTTCTACCACGCGCTCTTCTTCCCGGAAACCTACTGGGACTCGCTGATCCTCTACCTCGGCCACGCGCGCCGGATTTTCCTCGAACACGCGTTTCCGAACAAGGTCGTACTCCAGGTGGGAGTCGGGCTGGGCGCGAATTATCCCCACCTGTTCGAACTGGTCGGCGCGGTGATCGCCACCTGGGCCAACCACTGGTCCCCAATCTACCTCCAACTGGCCTCGCCTCTGGCCGGATTGGCCGGATTGGTCCTGACGTATCACACGGTCCTGCGACTCTCGCGTTCCGTCTTCGTCGCCGCCACGGCGACGCTTCTCCTGCGCACCGTGCCCCTCCTGCTCATCTACCACATCTACGCCTCGAACTACTCGTTCGCCGTGCTCTATGCCGCGGCGTTCTTTTACTGCGCGTTGCGTTATATCGAGGACGGGCTGCCCGGTTACTTCGCCCTGATGACCGCCAGCGCCGCGTTCTCCGTCCATATCAATTACCTGATGGGCGCACTGTGGTTCTGCTGGGGGGTGACGATCCTGCTGGCGCACTGGCCCCGGCGTCCAGTGGCCGCTCCCCCAACGGGCGCACCGTGGTATTGGGTCGAGGCGCCCCGCGTGGAAGAATTCACACAGCCCGAGTTCTGCCGGGTACGCCAGTGGCCTTCCCTGGGGCAACTGTTGCTCCAACCGACCTTCTGGATCATTTCTCTCGCCGGTCTGACGACCGGCGCCATCTGGTATATCCGCAACTGGGTCGTGACGGGGAACCCCCTCTACGCTTTTTTCACAGGTATTTTCAAGGGAACGAAGCACTTCAATCCCGAGGTACTCGCATCGGCGAATCTCGAGTGGCAATCGCATGGCGCCGGTATCGCGGACATGGGGCCAACGGTCTGGCTGCGCCTCCTGCATTCCTGGTCATTCTTCGTGAACGACTACCGGGGGGGAAACTACTGCTGGCGCTGGGCGCCGAGCATTGTCGGGCTGGCTTTTCCCGGCGCGCTCCTTCTGATTCTGCTGGCCCTCAAACCCCTCCGGCAGAAACAGGGGACCGGACCGGACGCACGGCCCGAATTCGTGTGGGACACGCCCACCCGATTCGGCCTGGTGGCGCTGTTCTTCGCGGCGATTCTGTTCGTTTACAACTACTGTCTGGGGCCCTACTACCTCTACCACCTGTTGCCCTGTTTCGCGGTTTTCGGGATTTTCTTCTACTTCGCCCTGAGCGTCTGTCCGCGTCCGGTGGTCTGGCTGTTCGGTTTCTGGGCCCTCTTCTGCGCGCTCATGCCCGGTCTGCCGATGGCCCTCATGGGTCAGAAGATCACCTCGAGCGCCGCCATGCAGTTGATCCCTCTGCACAATCCGGGCATCGGCCCGGACCTGTTCTACGAAATGCGCTGGGGCCAGACGCCCCGGCTCTGGAAACGGATCAACCAGGAGTGCAAAGGCAGCGCGATCCTGACGCACGAGAACCGCCATCTGCTCTTCGATCCCTCGATAAAACTGGTTCACATGGACGACTGGGAAGTTCAGCAGGTCTGGGGCAAGTCTTCCGCCGAACGGCTCGAGACGCTCAAGAAACTGGGGGTGCGTTACTACCTGAAAGTCCCGTTCGAAACGGACCACCCGATCAACGCCCGCCTGGGCCATGCCGAATGGATCGCCGACGGAACCCTCGAGAAAATCGCCGAATTCCCCGACGAGAACGGCGTGCCCCACACCCTCTACCGGTTCCATTTCCCCGAGGCCCCTGAGGTTTCGGGAGAAAATGGGGAACCCCATGCCTGAAACCCTCAAAACACGGGTAGGGGGATACAATCAGGCGATAATGGGAACGCGCCTCAGATCCATTCGATTTCGGATCTCCCGAACATTCGTCTGGACGTTTCTTGTGTTGCCATTGCTTCTGCAGAGTTGTACCACTTCTTCCCGGCCATCCGTTCTTTATCGACACCCAGACCTTCAGGAAATGATCGATATGAATTCCCAAGTCTCCGTGGGGACCTACAATCTGCATGGGTTGGCCGATCCGGCGGGGCTGACCCGAACGCTGAAGAAATTGGAATTTGTCGATATCTGGGCCTTTCAGGAAATAAACGAGGTAACAACCGTATCCACCAACCGGATCACCCTTCAGGAATCGCCTCCTCCCGTTCAACTCCGGAGAATCCTGCCCGCAGGAGACTGGAACATCTATTACGTGCCGATGAATCGTTCCGATGATTCCGGCCAGAGGGTCTGGGAAGGTCAGGCCATCGCGAGCCGGTATCCTCTGACCCGGCAGGAAGTGTGGCCATTACGGGCTACCGGGACGAAAAAACGCGCGGCCTTGGCGTGCGATGTGGCCGTGGCAGACACGAAACTATTCGTGGTCAATACAGATCACGAAATCGGGTTGATGACAATTGGCCCAACAGATCGAGGCCAACAGGTCGAGGACCTCCTCGGTAATCTCAGCCAGTGTTCCCCAACCGGGAAACACCCAACAGTCATCCTTGGCGATTTCAATACCGTCGGCTATCCGCTTCAGCCCTGGAGAATGAATTCGACCGAAGAAATCCGTTCCCTGCAAAGATCGTTCCGCCGAATCGGTATCCAGTCCTTGCCCGGATTGAAAGCCCCGTGTCCCACCTTCAAATGCCTGGGAATTTCCCGTGCTCTCGACCACATTTTACTGGGGAATGCGACCTGTTGCCAATGGGGCACGACGGAAAATTATGTCGGATCGGATCATCGTCCTCTCTGGGTGACGGTTGATATGGAACGCCGTACTGAAGCATCTGACACAAACAAGATCGAATAGAGGGATCTTTCCTTCAACCTAAAAACCGCTGTTGAGCGCCAACGGCGCGGATTTATACCAGCCTGGGGCAAGCGAAGCGTCGCCCCAGGAAAGGTGTCCCTTTTCATGTAAGGGCTGAAAGCCCGGACTATGAAAAGGCGGGAAAAGATCTTGATAGTCCGGGCTTTCAGCCCTTGTCGAAAAAACCGATCGGTTTTCCTGGGGCGATGCCCCAGGCTGGTATAAGACGCGCCTTTGGCGCTTACCGACCGACTATAACCCATGCGTATAGGAATCACCCGGCGGGTGTTTTCAAGGTGTTTGACTTCCAGGGGCTTATGGTTTCAACTGCTGTTTTCAGGTTCAAAAGACTCGAATGGAACTCGATAGTCCTGACAAAAACCGGGACCTTTATCGGCTGGCGAGAAAACAGCGCTGGACCGTCTGGGCCCAGATGTTGGCCTGGTTGTCGGGAAACAGTTCCGCGTAGGAGAAGATGGCAATGCCATCCGCCCCTTTGGCGCGGGCCATGTTGATCTGCTGGACCATAAACTCGGGAGTAAATCCCCTGTCACGCCACTTCGGAGCGGGCCAGATGCCGATGACGATCTGTCCGCGTTTGGGTCGGGTCCCGGCCCCCAGACTCGTCTCGAGAAAACGCGCGTAGCGGTTCATGTCGTAATGGTAGGCCATGAGCACCAGCGTGTCCACATAGTTGCGATCCGGCCAGAGGAGCCAGTGCTGTCCTTTCTGCTTGACCGCCGTCTCATAGTCGGCGATGACCGCCGACGAAATTTCGAGTTTCGGGTTGGCCTTGCGAATACTGATGCCCATCTCGGCCAGGAGGTAATCAATCAGGTAACAGCGGAATCGCATCCAGAGTTCAGGCGCCTGCGCGGGCGAAGCGCCTTTCGAATGCTTTTTGAATTCGGCCAGCGTGAGGGGGTCGTAGGAGTATTCCCCCACCTCGCCCGGATAGCGGACGTAATCGTAATGGATGCCGTCGAGGTTGCGGTACCGCTTGACCAGATCGGTGAAAAGATTGGTGAGGTACTGGCGGACTTCGGGCTTGGCCGGATTCAGGAACGAGTAGAAATCCAGGTCCCGGGGATCCATGCGCCGTCCGTGTGAGTCCACCATGATCCAATCCGGATGCGTGATCGTGACATGCCCGGAGTTACTCGGAGCAGGCGTCTTCTGTTGCCAGATCGGCAGGACGTTGACATAGGCGTGGACCTTCAGCCCCAACCGGTGGCCTTCCTGAATGATATACGCCAAGGGGTCCCAGCCGGGGTTGGTCCCGATCTTGTTAATCCCGCCGGTCAATTCCCAGGCCCACGGTTCGTAACGCGAGGGGAAGAAACAGGTCCCCTCCCCTCGAACCTGAACGTAGAGGGTATTGAATCCAACCGCGGCGGCATTGCGCACAACAGCGCGCACATCCTCGGGCGAGCGGATATCCCAACGCGTCACCCAGAGGGCGCGCACCTCGGCCTTGCCCCGGGCCGCCCATACGGGCGCAAGAGGCAGAAAGAATGGGGCAACCAGCAGAAGGAGAACCAGAGAAAACAGTCTCCGACGCAACGGGCACCGGGAAACGGAAACACAGAAGGAACGAGCCATTGCGAGATCTTTTCGTCGGAATTTCGATAAACAGAAGCACAAGTCCCGCCTCTGTTTATCCGGTCTTATCTTACCGAATCCAGAGTCGGAACTCTATGAATTTCCAAGAGAAATACCGTTCGGCTGAACACCGAGGCTCGACCCGATCCGCGCAGAATTGAAAAGCGAAGTCACGTAAGCCGTTAGCCAACCCCAGCAAGAGAAACCGCGAAAGACGCGAAAATCGCGAAACGTTTTCTCGCGTCTTTCGCGATTTTCGCGGTTTTCCGCAGTGCGGTTCCTGAGAGAAATCCGCCGCATACAACAGACGACAAAAGGGTTACAAAGTCACAATCCCAGCAGACTCCGGATCAGGCCGACC
The DNA here is from genome assembly GCA_035353095.1 of Candidatus Sumerlaeota bacterium. Lineage (GTDB taxonomy): Bacteria > Sumerlaeota > Sumerlaeia > UBA8349 > UBA8349 > DAOPYU01. The sequence goes on from DAOPYU010000123.1 coordinate 6,308, forward strand.
GGAAAGGGGTAGGCCACGATGTTGATGAGCTGGCGCGCCTGCTTGCGGGTGAGCCAGTGACCGAAACAGACCGGGCAGCCGTGCAGACGCACCTTGCTGGTGGCGTAGGTCACTTTTTCCATCAGACGGGTGCCCCCGGCACAGCTGGGACAATGCGGACTGGGGGAGCCAGAGGGGAGGACGTTCTCTCCCGGCAGTTTGGGCAGGGAAATACGCATCTTGCGATCAATAATCGCTTCGAGCGCTCCCCCGCTCAGCCACAGCCCCCCACAGGTACGGCACTCGTGGTAGGTGATATCCATCCCGGGCTGGCATTCCATCTCACTCTGGCAAATCCGGCACTGCATCGGAACCGCTCCATTTTCGTCAAACTTCAAGGCATCAATTTCAGGGGGCCGAATTCGGCTTTCCACGCCTGCCACATCTTGCCCCGGCCCCATTGCTCGAGTGCGTAGCACCGTCGGCATTCCGGCGGGGGATTCCCCTCGAGCAGCCGCTTGCGCAGAGCCACCATGTCGGGATGATTCCAGAGTTGTTCAGGAGGGGATTGGCGGATATTGCCCAGAATCCCGAAATCAGCCATACAGCAATACGTCATATTGCCGAAGACGTCAACGAAGAACTGATGCCAGAGATTGGGGCAGGAAAACCGCTGCGTCCCCCCGGAAACGGACTTGGGAACCGTGTGGTAAGGGTAACTGGGGGGGTAAGCCTGCGGTTGTTGTTCATCCCGCACCAGGGTCTCGTAATCGCTGGCCAGGGGCACATAGCGGATTTCCACCCCCGCCCGGGCAGCGCAGGCCGCGGCCTGCGCCAACGCCGCCTGAGCCTCGCGGTTGCTGACCTCCTGCCCCCGGGTGTCCTGCCCCGGCACAAAACAGACGGTCTGCGCCACGATATGGTGAATGTCCCACCGCCGGGCCAACTCGACCACGGCCGGAATCTCGGTCAACGTGTCACGCAGAAGGGTCATGTTGATACTGAGAACGGGAAAGGGATGGCCGGACTGCCGACGCAGGGCGACGAGGCGGTCAATGTTCTCAACAACCTGAGAGAAACGGGCGCCGAGGCGGACTTTCTCGAAAATCTCCGGGGTTCCGGCGTCAATCGAGAGATTGACCAGCAGGCCCCTCGGCCCGACAAGCCGCCGACAGGCCGCCTCGTCGAGCAGGGTGGCGTTGGTGATAATCGAGGGGGTGGCGCCGTGAGCCTGCACCAGTTCGATCATTTCGAACAGATCGTTCTGCAGGAACGGCTCCCCCAACCCGGCCAGCGCCACAAAGGAAGCGGACCGGAACCAGGGTGCGAGCAACTTCAGGTCCCCAACCGTCAAGCGATTCTGATTGACCTTGATCGAAGGGGCCTCGCGCAGGCAGTGGGGACACCGCAGATTGCAGAAGTCGTTGATGGCCAGATGCATCCGCAATGGCCGGGCCCAGAGCCGGGCCGTGGGCAACAACCGATCGGCGCCAGACAACACGGCGTTCACGTAACGGAGTAAATGTCTGGCTCGCATGGCAACTCCGGGCGAATCGCCCCCGGTACGAGACGCATTCCCGGGAGGACTATCGTTCTTCACCGATCGTGAGTTTGCTGTCACTGAACGAGAAGAAATTCTGGTTGTTTTTCCAGAAATTCTCATAGACAAAGGTTTCGCGAACCGATCCGATGGTGGAATTGAAACGCAGCACATCGTTGGGATACCCGAAACGCATGAGGATGATCTCGCGGTCGGTAATGGCCCCCTGATAAATAAGCCGACCCTGACAGAACTGGAACATCACGGCGTCTTTCAGGTAGAGCCAGTCCGTAATCTTCTCTCCCGTCAGAGAGGTATAGGAGGGACGGACACAATCCGGTACGCCATACCGGGCAACAATGCCTTTTTCATCGTTCGAGAGCGAGACCGGCCGGTATTTCTTTGCGGATCGCAGATACTGATACTGAGGGATGGGCAGTGTGTGAGCCGAGGCGGAGGTGGCCGCATCCTGCGAAGCGGCCCGCGCTTCAGCCCGGGCTTTCACTTTGTCGGCCTGCTTTTTCTTTTTCTCCGCTTCGCGCATGGTCAGACCGGCGGATTCGTAGGACGTCCGGTCCCCGTCCTGCGCAATCTGATCCACCAGTTCTTTTTTCTCCTTCCCCGTCACCAGCACAGCCGGGCGGTTTTTGAGCGGCGGGGCGATCACATACCCCTCCTTGTCGGCGGCAGGATTGGCCGGATCGTAAATCCGTTCGGCCGGAATCGAATAGGCTATGGAAAAGTCCGGAAACGCGTAAACCGCACGTTTCCAGTGGTGGAACATGTCCCACTCTTCATAGCGGGCGGTCTGTTTGACTTGAATTGGATCGCCGTTCTCATCGTAGGCCGTATAAAGCGGTTTAGCTGTGGAACAGGCGGCCAGCCCAATCACCGGCACAAGAAGAGCGACGCCCGCAAAGCGCCCGAGGTTCCGCATCAAGAAGTGAAAGGCTATCCGAGATCTATTTTGCATGAAAGTGTCCGACTCCTGTCCGAAAGTGTTGCCACACGACGCGCTCTATCCTAAAGTTAACCCCGAGAAAGTGTCAATTGGAAAGCTCCCATGTCTTCTGCCAGATCGTCCTCTTCTTCTACAAGCGCCCACTCCAAAACCCTTCCCGCCTATGCCGGGGCGGAGGCCTTCCTGCTCGGTCAGGTGAACTACGAGGTGAAGCCGCCTCCCATGAAGACCGACGAGGAGGGATGGCACCTCGAGGCGTTCCGGCGGCTGCTCGAATGCCTCGGAAACCCCGAACAGACTCTGCCGGTGATCCACGTGGCCGGAACCAAGGGGAAAGGCTCAACCACCCGGTTGCTGGTTTCGCTGTTGCGCGCGGCTGGGTGGAAACGGGTCGGCTCCTTCACCTCCCCCCATATAGACGAATTCCGCGAGCGGATCGCCGTGGACAACGAAGCAATCTCTCCACAGGCCTTCGTCGAAGCGCTCGAGGCGGTTCGATCCGTCTTGACGGAAAACAGTGCCGGGGAGGGCTTCCGAACCACCTTCGAGACCCTGACGGCCATGGCCTTCTGGCATTTCCACCGCATCGGTTGTGACGCGGTGGTCCTGGAAACCGGTCTGGGGGGACGGCTCGACACGACCAACGTGGTGACAGCGCGCGTGGCCTTGGTCACGACCATCGGGTTCGACCACCAGAAGGTGCTGGGGAAAACGCTGCGGGCCATCGCGGGCGAGAAAGCGGGGATTGTCAAACCCGGCACCGGTCAGGCGCTGGTCGGATTTCAGTTGCCCCGGCGCAGACGCCTCGTGGAAACCGTGGTCGAGGAACAGGCCCGTAAAACCGGGGTGCCGGTGCGTTTTGTGGGACGCGAATCGAATCCGATCGTCCGGGCAGCCACTCATCCCTGGGGGTTCGACCTGGATCTGGACTACCGGGGCCACCGCCTGTGCGGCGTCCGTTTCCCCATCCTGGGACAGCACCAGTTGGGAAACCTTCAAGGGGTCCTGGGCGCGCTCGACGCGTTTGCCCGTCTGGAAGGGAAAGACTTCGATCCGGAAACCCTGCGCCCGGGACTCGAAAGCATCCAGATTCCCGGACGGCTGGAACGGATCGGGACGGAACCGGACATTCTGGTGGACGGGGCACACTGTCCGGCCTCGGCGGGCGCGGCGTCCCAAGCCCTGGCCGACCATTTTCCGGGACGGCCGGTGGTGTTGATGCTCGGTGTTCTGGGTGACAAGAATGTCCGTTCCATGCTGAAAGCATTTGCGCAGGGTCCGGCCCGGATCGTGCGCTGTTTCACCTGGACGCCCCCCAGTCCGCGCGCGCTCGAGGGGGCAGTCCTGGCCGAGTGGGCCGGGAAGTATCTGGGACAGACCCGAGCCTGCGAAACCGCCGAAGAAGCGGCGACACTCGCCCTCGAGGCCTGCCGCCAATCCGGAGAAAACACGCTGGTGTTGGCAACAGGGAGTATCTATGGCATCGGCCCCGCCCGGCGGGCGTTTGAAACACTGGCAGAAACGCCAAACCTTCACGGGAAAGGGCCTGTCTGACTGCTATGACCAACCGATTTGAAATCCGCCGCGCCACGCGCGACGACGCGCAAACCCTCGCCCGGTTCAACAGCGCCATGGCGATGGAAACTGAAGGGAAATGTCTCATCGCAGAACGGGTTCTGGCAGGGGTCCACGGACTGCTGGAGAAGCCGGAACTGGGATTCTACCTCGTGGCAACTCACGAGGGCCGGGTGGCGGGATCGCTCATGGTCACCTATGAGTGGAGCGACTGGCGGTGCGGGGTCTTCTGGTGGGTCCAGAGCGTCTATGTGGTCCCGGAATTCCGACGTCAGGGGGTC